>NZ_JBZAYE010000246.1:0-9989 GCF_058244205.1 Variovorax sp. 20P10.2.4 | reverse complement strand
GCTGGCCGTGCAGGCTTCGCTGCTCGCGCAGACCGCGCCGCCGGCCGTGGTGGGCGCGTTCTGCGCCTCGCGCCTGGGCGGCGACTGGGGCCATGCCTTCGGCACGCTGGGCGCGGGCACCGATTTCGATGCGATCGTGCGGCGCGCGCAGCCGGTCTAGAAGAACACTGTCTCCCTCTCACAAGGAAAAACCACGATGGCCGATCTGATCCTGCACCACTACGCCACCTCGCCCTTCTCGGAGAAGGTGCGCCTGATCCTCGGCGCCAAGCAGCTGCCGTGGAAGTCGGTCTTCATCCCGCCGATCATGCCCAAGCCCGACGTGGAGGTGCTCACGGGCGGCTACCGCAAGACGCCGTTCCTGCAGATCGGCGCCGACATCTACTGCGACAGCGCGCTGATCGCCGACGTGCTCGAGCACCTGCAGCCCGCGCCCACGCTGTACCCCGAGCCCGAGAAGGGCATGTCGCGCATCCTCGCGCAGTGGGCCGACACCACCCTGTTCTGGGCCGCGATGGCCTGGAACCTGCAGCCCAAGGGCGCGGCCGAGGTGTTCGCCAAGGCGCCGCCCGAGGCCGCCAAGGCCTTCGGCGAGGACCGCGCGAAGATGAGCGCCGGCAACATGACGCGGCTGCGCCCGGGCGATGCCACCAGCGCCTACAAGTCCTACCTGCGCCGGCTGTCCGACATGCTCGACGACAAGCCCTTCCTGCTCGGCGAGGTGCCCAGCATCGCCGACTTCGCGGCCTACCACCCGCTCTGGTATACGCGCCGCATCGAGGCGGTGAAGGGCATCCTCGACCTCACGCCCGCGGTGGTCGACTGGATGAACCGCATGGCGGCCATCGGCCACGGCACGCCCGACAAGTTCGGCGCCGACGAAGCCATCGCCGTGGCCAAGGCCGCGACGCCGCATTCGCTGCTGACCGACAGCACCTTCCAGGACGACCACGGCATCCCGCTGGGCAGCGCCGTCACCCTGCGCGCCGAGAGCTTCGGGCTCGAGGAAACGCCGGGCACCCTGGTGGCCGCCACGCGCACCCACTACACGCTGGAGCGCAACGGCGAGCGCACGGGACGGGTGCATGTGCACTTTCCGCGCATCGGCTATGTGCTGAAGAAGGCCGAGGCCTGAAGAAACCGCCGGGCCGGTGATCGCCGACCCGGCGATCCCGCTCAGTTCACCGTGTGCGAGCCCAGGCCGTCCGAGGTGTCGATGGGCAGGGGGACGGCGGGGCCCCATTGCTCCGCGGGATCGAAGGGCAACAGCGGATTCCGGTCGCCGGCCTTGACCTCGGGCTTGCGGCGCAAGGTCTGGTTCAGCGTGCTGATGGCGCCGCTCTTCCACTCGTTGCCGGGGTCCACGCCGACCTGGCCGATGCGGTCGATGACCGTGCCCGACTTCTCGATCGTCAGCGCATCGTCGCCGTTGTAGTTGACCACGCTGCTGACGATCGAGCCCGCGGGCTTGAAGGGGGCCGTGGCGCCGCTGTTCGAGAGCACCAGCGTCGCGCCCGCGGCCAGCGTGCCGCTGAGCACCTGCGTGTTGGTCGGCGTGCTCGCGCCGTTCGAGTACAGCTTGACGGTATAGAGGCTCAGGTCCAGCGCCGCCGCGGTCGGGTTGTAGAGCTCGATCGCCTTGTTGTTCGAGCTGCCCTCGATGTACTCGCTGAAGAACAGGTCGGGCGGGCCGGGCGGAACCACCACGATCTTGCTGACCGCGACGCTGCCGGAGCGCGTGGCGGTCTGGCCCGCCGAGTTGGTCAGCGTGATCACGACCTCGAAGCTGCCCGCGGCCGCGTAGGTGTGCGTCACCGTGCCCGCGCCCGGCGCGGTCGTCGCGGCGCTGCCGTCGCCCCAGTCGACCGAGAGCGAGGTCAAGGTGGCGGTGCCGCCGGGCAGGGCTTCCGTGATCGTCACGCCATAGCTTTCGCCGGCCTTGGCGCTTGCGGGGATCGTGCCGCCGAGGATCGGCAGCGTCACGGCCGCATCGGCCGCGAGGTTCAGCCCCACCAGCACCGGGTCATGGTCCGAGGCGCGGAACGGCGTGGGCGCGTAGCGGTCGTCGGTCGTGAAGTCGGTGTTGTAGTCGAGCGCGGTCGGCTCGTCGGCATTGATGTGCCACACGCCCACGCCCGCGACCTGCGCGGCCAGCGAGCCCGAGGCATAGGCATGGTCGAGCGCGCCGGTCTCGCCGCCGAACACGTAGGTGTAGCGGTCGTTGGCGGGTATGCGCTTGAGCAGGCTCTCGTTGCCGGCCGACTCGAGCACCTTCGTCGGGTCCTCGAGCAGGTAGCTGTTGAAGTCGCCCATCATCAGCACGTCGGCTTCGCCCTGCGCCTTGAGCTTGGCGACGAAGCTGTTGAGCGCCGTCGCCTGCTGGGTGCGCGCGAGGTTGAAGCAGCCCTGGCCCAGGTCGATGTCGCCGGTGCCCGGGCAGCTGCCCTTGCTCTTCAGGTGGTTGACCACGAACCAGAAGCCGCCGTGGTTGCCCACCGCGCTGAAGCGCTGCGCCAGCGGCGGCCGGCCGCTGGGCGCGACGTACTCCGTGAGGTCGGTGCCGGTGGGAAACACCAGGCCGCCGACGCGCTGCACCTTCGCGGGCTTGTAGAGGATGTCGACCTTGATCGCGTCGGTGCCGAAGCTGCCGCTGCGCACCGAGGCGTAGGTGCCCGCGCCCAGTTTGGCGTTGAGCGCGGCCACGAGGTTGTCGGTCGCCACGTCGGTGTTCTGGATCTCCATCAGCCCGATCACATCGGCATCGAGGCCCGCGATGGCCGCCACGATCTTGGCCTGCTGGCGGTCGAACTCGGTGCGGTTGTTGGCGCCGCGGCAGTTGCCCGCGCTCACGGCCTCGCTGCCGAGCGTGCAGCCCTGGCCGGTCTGGCCCGCGGCGTTCTCGCCGTTCTGGAAGGTGGTGAAGTAGTTCAGCACGTTAAGGCTCGCCACCTTCAGCGCACCGCCGACCGCGGGCGCGGTGGCCGGGCGCGGATTGGCCTGCGCGAAGCTGGTCGCCTCGGTCGGCTGGATCCGGTAGGCCGCGAAGTTGTGGCTCAGGATGCCCGTGACCTTCTGCGTCGTGTCGCCCATGCGGCGCGTGCCGTCGGTGCCCGCGGCGCTGAGGTAGGGGATGGGGTTCGGGTTCTGGCGCGAGCCGCCGTCGTCGAGCACGATGCGCGCGAGCAGGTTCTGCTCGTGCGTGGCGGTCGCGTTGCCGTTGGTGGGATTGAACTGGCGTCCGTTGAGCGCCAGCACCAGCTGGCCGTAGCGGCCCAGCTCGAACAGCTCCGACACGGCCAGCGGCTGCGCGATCTCGACCAGCATGCCTTCGTAGCGCTCGAGCGTGGACTCGTCGGCCACGGGCAGCGTGATCGGCGTCGGCGCGATCGCGAGGCCCGAGCCGCAGATGGAGACGGCCACGGGCTTGTCGCTGCTGCCCGCGATCTGCGTGATGCTGTCGGGCTTGGCACCGGCGCCCGCGGTCTGGCCGAACTCGGTCACCGTGCCCGAGACCTGCACGTAGTCGCCGACCGCCACGCGCGTGGCGTTGGCCGGTGCGTAGACGAAGAGGCCCTCGGAGGTCAGCGGATCGGCATCGGGCACCAGCGACTGCACGAAGAAGCCGTTGAGCCGGGGATCGCCGGTGCCGGTGGCCTGGAAGTCGCCGACCACCACGCCGCGCACGGTCACGGCCTGCTCGGCCATCGGGCTCAGGTGGCCCGTGCCCTGCACGGCGGGAATGGCCGCGAGCGGCGCATCGGCCGGAATCGCGGCGGCGCAGGTCGGTGCCGGCGGCGGCGGCTGCACGGGCGGTGGCGCGGTGTCGGTGGGCGGCGGGGGAACGAAGGGGAAGACGGCACCGCCGCCGCCTCCGCCACCGCATGCCGTCAACGCGACGACCGCCGCGAGTACCAAAGTTCTGAGTTGCCAGGTCGGCCTCGGCGCTGCATGGATCATGGGAAATTTCCTGGATGGATGAAGGTCCGGCGAGCGGGCTGCGGCGGGTTATAGGCAGCTTGTATGTAGCTTCGGAGACACCCTTCGGCCCTGTCGGCCCATGCGTAAACCAAAGGCTTCGCGCTGCGTCGCACGAACGACAGCCGCGTGCGCGCCGACGCGCTCTAATGCTCGGCGCAGAGCCATTCCAAAGGAACGTATCCAATGATTCAGGACTTCAAGGGCAAGACCGCCGTGCTCACCGGCGCGGGCTCGGGCTTCGGACTCGAATGCGCGCGCATCGGCGCGGCGCGCGGCATGAACCTCGTGCTGGTCGACGTGCAGCAGGACGCACTCGACAAGGCGCAGGCCGAGATGGAAGCGGCCGGCGCGCAGGTGCTGGCGCGCAAGGTCGACGTGTCGGACGCGGCGCAGATGGAAGCGCTGGCCGCCGCCGTGAAGGAGCGCTTCGGCGCGCCGCACTTCGTCTTCAACAACGCCGGCGTGGGCGCGGGCGGCCTAGTGTGGGAGAACACCGTGGCCGACTGGGACTGGGTGCTCGGCGTCGACCTCTGGGGCGTGATCCACGGCGTGCGCCTGTTCGTGCCGATGATGCTCGAGGCCGCCGCGAAGGACCCTTCGTACCGCGGCCACGTGACCAACACCGCGAGCATGGCCGGCCTGCTGACGCCGCCGAACATGGGCATCTACAACGCCGCCAAGGCCGCGGTCGTGAGCCTCACCGAAACCATGTACCAGGACCTGAACCTTGTCACCGACCAGATCGGCGCCAGCCTGCTGTGCCCGTACTTCGTGCCCACCGGCATCACCAGCAGCGAACGCAACCGGCCCGATGCGCCCAAGCAGAGCGAGCTCACCAAGAGCCAGCTGATCGGCCAGGCCATGAGCAACAAGGCGGTGAGCAGCGGCAAGATCACGGCGGCCGAGGTCGCGGCCAAGGTCTTCGAGGCGATCAGCGACAACCAGTTCTACGTCTTCAGCCATCCGAAGGCGCTGGGCAACGTGCGCAGCCGCATGGAGAACATCGTCTCGATCACCAACCCCGCGGATCCCTTCCTCGAGCGGCCCGAGATCGGCGCCAAGCTGCGCGAGCAGCTGCGCGCGCCCTGACGCTCAGGCCGCGGCCTGCCGCAGCGCCACCGCCACCAGCACGGCCGACGACAGCGTGGCCGCGGCGGTGCGCACGCTGTTCCACAGGGTCCAGGTCCGCAGGTAGCTGTTCCACAGCGTCTCGGTGGGCGCGGCGGCCAGCTGGTCGTTGAGCGGCACGTTGAAGACCATGGTCACGCCGAAGCAGCCGAGCACGTAGAGCAGGGCGCCCAGCAGCACCAGCTGCGAGTCGGTCTGCGCGATCGAGAACAGCGACCAGATCGCGAGAGCGATGCCGAGCACGGCCGTGCCCATGAACAGCGCCATGAAGCTCGGCGTGATCACGGTCACGTTGATCGCGTTCATCGCGCGCATGCCCTCGGCCCCCGGCACGCGCGCCAGCGCGGCCATGATGAAGGACGAGAACGCGTAGAACATGCCGGCGACGAGTGCGCTCGACAGCGCGCCGGCCAGCACCAGCACGGTCAACAGCTTGCCGCTCACGATGCGGCTCCCCAGACGCCGGTGGGCGCGGTGCGCGCGAGGTAGTCGGCGAAGCTGCGCGGCGGCCGGCCCAGCGCGCGCTGCACGCCGTCGGCCACCGGCGTGTTGCGGCCGTCGAGCACGGTCTTGAACAGGTAGATCACGAGCCACGCGAGATCGGGCGGCAGGCCGGCCTGGCCCAGCGCGGCGGCGTAGTCGTCCATGGTCACGATGCGGCAGCCGATGCCGCGCTGCGCGGCCTGGCCGATGCGGCGGATTGCCTCGGGGAAGTCCAGCGCCTCGGGCCCGGTCAGTTCGTAGAGCTGGCCGCCATGGCGCCCGCCCTCGGGATCGAGCAGCGCGGCGACCGCGATCTCGGCGATGTCGTCGGCATCGACGAAGGGCTCGGGCGCGAGGCCCTCGGGCAGCGTGATCTGGCCGGCGACGATCTCCTCGAGAAAGTAGTTCTCGCTGAAGTTCTGGAAGAACCAGCTCGCGCGCACGATGGTCCAGTCGAGCGCGGTGGCGCGCAGCGCATTCTCGGCGTCCTCGGCCTCGGGTTCGCCGCGGCCCGACAGCAGCACGGTCTTGCGCACGCCGGCCTTGGCGACCGCCTGGTAGAAGTCGCTCACGGTCTCGACCGCGCCGGGCACGCAGAGGTCGGGCTGGTAGGCGATGTAGACGGCGCTCACGCCCTCGAGCGCCGGACCCCAGGTGGCGCGGTCGTTCCAGTCGAAGGCGGGGCGGGCGTTGCGCGAGCCGGCGCGCACCGCATGGCCGGCGGCCTGCAGCAGGGCCATGACGCGTGCGCCGGTCTTGCCATGGGCGCCCAGGACGAGGATGGGACGTGCATCGTCCCGCGTCTGGACTTTGGTCTGATCGATTGCCATCTCGGACTCCTTGGGTTAATGTGAGGACTGCTCACGTAAAAAATGATATTCCCTCACATTTCGAGCGTCAACCGTTTTTTCGAGTCCGATCCGCCATGAATTCCATCGCCATCGCCACCGCCTCGGCCGCCCGCAAGAACCCCACGCAGGAGCGCAGCAAGGCGCGGGTCGAGCTGATCCTGGAATGCGCCTCAGCGCTGATCGAGCGCGGCGGCAGCGACTCGCTGAAGATGAGCGAGGTGGCCGCGCGCGCCGGCATCTCGATCGGTTCGCTCTACCAGTACTTCCCCGACAAGAGCGCGCTGATCCGCGTGCTGGCCGAGCGCATCAACCTGCACAGCCGCGGCTGCATCGAGGAGGGACTGCGCGAGGTGCACGACCTCGCGAGCCTGCGGCTGGCCTTCTCGGCGCTGGTCGACCGCTATTTCGAGATCGTCAGCGCGCGGCCCGTGATGCGCGACATCTGGAGCGGCATGCAGGCCGACCGGCAACTGCTCGGGCTGCAGATCGCCGAGAGCCGCATCGCCGGCGGCATGCTGGCCGAGGCCATGCGCAAGGTGCACGGCGATGCGGAGCACGAACGCATCGAGCAGTCGGCCTTCCTGATCTGGGAGCTGGGCGAGGCCACGATCCGCCTCGCGATCGGCGTGGCGAGCGAGGAGGGCGCGGCGCTGGTCGCGGCCTACAAGCGCATGGCGCTGCGCGAGATCGCCGAGCCCTTCGAGGACTGATCAGCCCGCCGGCTGTGCCTGCGACGCGATCCAGTCCCAGACCGCGCGCACCGCCGGCTCGTCCTCGCGCCCGTTCGCGGTGGCCAGGAAGTAGCGCCCGGTATCGAGCGCCGGCCCGAAGGGCTGGACCAGCGCGCCGCTGCGCAGCTCCTCGGCCGCGAGCGTGAGGCTCAGCAGCGCCACGCCATGGCCGCCGAGCGCGGCCAGGATCGCATGGGTCTCGTCGGAGAACGAGAGCTCGGCCTCCGGCGCCTCCTTGGCCGCCGGCTTCGCGGAGCGCCCGCGCGGCGGCGCCATGCCTGCTTCCTCGAACCAGCGCGGCCACAGCGCCGGCGCATGGGCCTGCGGCTGCCAGTCGCAATGGATCAGCCGGTGCCGCGGCAGGTCTTCCACGCGCGCCAGGCCCAGCATCGGGCTGCACAGCGGCGCGTAGCGCTCGGGCATCAGCGCGCGTGCCGCCAGGCCCGGCCAGCGGCCGCTGCCCAGGCGCACCGCGATATCGGCCTCGCCACGCGCCAGGTCGACCACCGTGTCGCTCGCATGCAGCCTGAGCTCGATGCCCGGGCAGGCCGCGCGGAAGGCCGCCATGCGCGGGATCACCCAGCGCGCGGCGAAGGCGGTGTTGGTGCTCAGCGTCACGGCCTGGGTGGCGGCCGGCCGGCGCAGCCGCTCGACACCGGCCTCGAGCGCGTCGAAGCCCTGGCGCAGGTCCTCGAACAGCCGCTCGCCCGCGGGCGTGAGCGCCAGTTGCCGCGTGAGCCGGCGAAACAGCGGCTGGCCCAGCGTGTCCTCGAGCGCGCGCACCTGGTGGCTGATGGCCGAGGGCGTGACCGACAACTCGTGCGCCGCGCGCAGGAAGCTGCCGTGCGCCGCCGCGGCCTCGAAGGCGCGCAGCGCGAGCAGCGGCGGCAATCGCCTGGGCGACCTGACAGATGAATCTGGCTCGTTCATTGGAGGAAAAACGATCGTTTGTGAGGCGGCGGCGAGGCCCATAGATTCTGGATACGCCTCGGCCGATCGCCATTCTGGCATCGCGAGACGAAAGACATCTATTCACTCATCTCAAGGACCACCGACCATGTCCCTCCGACTGCTCCACATCGACACCAGCGCCCGAGCGGGCCGTTCCGGCACCGATCCCCATGGCTCCCACTCGCGCCGCCTGTCGGCCCGCTTCGTCGAGCGCTGGCACGCGCTGCGGCCCGGCGACGCGGTCGAGCACCTCGACGTCGGCCAGCAGCCGCCGGGCTTCGTCGATGGGCGCTGGATCCATGCCGCCTTCACCGCGCCCGAGCAGCGCGAGCCATGGATGACCGAGCGCCTGGCCGAGAGCGACCGCCTGGTCGACCAGCTGCTGGCGGCCGACCTCGTGGTGGTCGGCCTGCCCATGTACAACTTCGGCGTGCCGGCGCAGTTCAAGGCCTGGATCGACAACGTGGTGCGCGTGGGCCGCACCTTCGGCTTCGACCGCGCGCGCGGCGCCGTGCCGTACTGGCCGATGCTGCCGCCCGGCAAGCGGCTAGTGCTGCTGGGCGCGCGCGGCGACCACGGCTATGGCCCGGGCGGCCGCATCGCGCACATGAACCACGCCGAGGCGATGGTGCGCACGGCCTTCTCGTACATCGGCCTGACCGAGGTGCACGAGGCCGCGGCCGAGGGCGACGAGTTCGGCGGCGCGCTGCTGGCCGACTCGCTGGCCCGGGCCGAGGCCGAGGTCGATGCGCTGGTGGATGCGCTGGCCGGCGCGGTGACGGCCCCGGCGGCCGGGCAGCCGCTCGTTGCCGTTTGACGGGAGGACGCGGCGGCTGCATCCGTTCGGGCTGCCGCCGCGTATGGGGAAGCGGAGGGTGTATGACGTTTCTCACCTTCCGCTGACCGACGAACGCACCGATACTCGCCCCAGGTCGCATGAGCCGGCACGGAACCCCGGCGCGCCACTGGCCTTCCCATCTCATTCATGACCCCTTCGCGACCGTTCCATCGCCGCTTCGGACTCCATACCCGCGTCAGCCTCGGCGTCGCCGCCGTGGTGCTGGCCGCGACCGTCGCGATCGCGATGGTCGCGCTGCAACTGGTGCGCGGCAGCCTGCGGGCCTCGATCACCGGCGAGCAGTTCGCGCGCGTCTCCTCGATCGCCACCGGCGTCGACCAGAAATTCGGCAGCCGCCGCATCCTGCTGCAGACCTTCGTCGACAGCGTCGAGGCGCAGAACTTCCAGGACGGCCGGCCGCTGCAGGCCTTCCTCGAGCGCCACAAGTCGCTGCGCCTGGCCTTCGACAACGTGGCCTTCCTCGACCTCGACGGCAACCTGGTGGCCAACCTCAGCAACGCCAGCCAGGTCGGCACCATCAACATCCGCGACCGCGCCTATTTCCAGCAGACGGTGCAGTCGGGGCTGGGCCTGATCTCGCGGCCCTACCGCAACCGGTTGAACGGGCTGGCGCAGATCGCCATCACCGAGCCGGTGCTCGATGCGCAGGGCAAGGTGCGCTTCGTGATCTCGGGCGCCATCAACCTCAAGGACCGCAACATCCTCGGCGACCTGGCCGACGTGCGCTTCGGCAAGACCGGCTACCTGTTCATCCTCACGGCCGACGGCGTGGTGGTCGACCATCCCGACGCGGCGCGCATCCTGAACCGGCTGCCGACCGAGAACGGCGCCAACCCCGAGATCCGGCGCGCGATCGCGGGCTTCGAGGGCACCAGCGAGGGCATCGACGAATCGGGCGTGCGCGGCCTGTTCGCGTTCCAGCGCACTGACCAGACCAACTGGATCGTCGGCGCCATGTACCCGAGCGACGAGGCCTTCGCGCGCATCGATGCGATCGAGCGCGTGGCG
>NZ_JBZAYE010000245.1:0-10000 GCF_058244205.1 Variovorax sp. 20P10.2.4 | reverse complement strand
CGAGGTGGTCTCCGTTTTCTTCGCGGGCGGCGCGGGCCGCCACGGCGAATTCGGGCGCTGAGCGCGCCCCATCGAAGAACACACAGGAGACACGGACTTGCACCCACCCACCTATCTCGAACTGATCCGCCGTGGCGCGCTGCAGCACGGCCCGCGCACCGCCATCGTGTTCGGCGAACGCAGCCTGAGCTTCACCGAGGTCGACCAGCTCAGCAGCCGGCTCGCGCATGCGCTGCACGCGGCCGGCGCGGCGCCGCGCACGCGCGTGGCGCTGCTGCTCAACAACGGCCTGCACAGCGTGCCGCTGGACTTCGCCTGCGTGAAGGCCGGCATCAACCGCGTGCCGCTCAATGCGCGGCTCTCACTGGCCGAACATGCGCGCATGCTGGCCGACACCGGCTGCACCCACCTGGTGTTCGGCCCCGACCTGGCCGAGCGCGCGGCGGCGCTGCGCGAGGCGACACCGGGCCTGACCTGCCTGGGCATCGGCGCGGCGCTCGAGGGCGCGCCCGACCTGCTCGCGCGGGCGGCGACGCTGCCCGCCACGGCGCCCGACTTCGAGCCGTCTCCCGACGACGTGGTGCTCACGCTCTTCACCTCGGGCACCACCGGCACGCTGAAGGCCGCGCAGCACACGCAGGCCTCGTACGCGGCGATCTGCCGCAACGTGCTGCTGAACCTGCTGAACGCCACGCCCGAGGACGCGATGCTGCACGCGGCCTCGTTGATCCATGCCAGCGGCGTGTTCGTGCTGCCGTTCTGGCTGCGCGGCGGCCGCACCGTGATCCTGCCGGGCTTCGAGCCGGGCCTGTTCCTGCGCACGCTGCAGGCCGAGCGCATCACGGCGATCAACCTGGTGCCGACCATGCTGCAGATGCTGTTCGAGCACCCGGAACTGGCGGCCACCGACGTGAGCGCGCTGCGCTACGTGATCTACGGCGCCTCGCCGATGCCGCGCAGCGTGATCCAGCGCGCGATGGCGGCCTGGGGCCGGCACCGCTTCTGGCAGTACTACGGCCAGACCGAGGTGCCCCTGTGCCTCGCGGTGCTGCGGCCCGAGGACCATGTCGACGAACTGCTGGGCGCCTGCGGCCAGCCCGCGCTCGAGGTCGAGATGCGCCTGGTCGACGAGGCCGGCAACGAGGTGCCCGCCGGCACGCCGGGCGAGATCGCGGTGCGCGCGCCCTCGGCCGTGGCGGGCTACCACGATGCGCCCGCGCTCAATGCCGAGACCTTCGTCGCGGGCGGCTGGGTGCGCACGCGCGACGTGGGCGTGTTCGACGCGCGCGGCTTCCTGCACCTGAAGGACCGCACCTCCGACATGATCATCAGCGGCGGCTACAACGTCTATCCGCGCGAGGTCGAGGATGCGCTGATGACGCACCCCGCGGTGCGCGAGTGCGCGGTGATCGGCCTGCCGCACGAGAAGTGGGTGGAGGTGGTCACGGCGGTGGTGGTGCCGCGCGCGGGCCAGGCCGTCGACGAGGCGGCGCTGATCGCGCACGTGGCCGGGCGGCTCGCCTCGTACAAGAAGCCGCAGCGCGTGATCTTCGCCGAGGAGATTCCGAAGACCGCGGTCGGCAAGCTCAATCGGCGCGCGCTGCGCGAGCGTCACCAGGGTTGATCAGCCGCCCACGCGCTTGAGCGTGGCGCGCATCGCCTTCGCGAAGCGCGGGTCGGCCATGGCGCCGACATTGAAGCGCGACCAGCGCGAGACCTGCGTCGAGTCGACGCTGAAGATGCGGCCCGGCGCCATCACGATGCGCCGCGGCAGCAGCTCCCTGGCGAAGGCCAGCGAGTCGGCCACGCCCGGCAGCGCGGCCCAGACGTAGAGCGAGTGCGGACTGCGCGCGAACACCTCGGCGCCCACCGCATCGAAGAAGCGCAGCGCCTCGCGCGTGGCCTCGCCCAGGCGGTTCTGCAGCCGGTTCAGGTGGCGCTGGTAGTGGCCCTCGCTGAGGATCACGTCGACCGTGCGCTCGGCGTACTCCGAGCTGCTCACGTGGATCAGCGCCTTGAGGTCGGCGAGATCGCTCGCGAGGTCGGCGCCGCAGGCGACGAAACCCACGCGCAGCGCGGCCGAGAAGGACTTGGAGAAGCTGCCGATGTAGATCGTGCGCTCGAGCTGGTCGAGCGCCGCCAGCCGCGGCAGCGCGGTGGGCTTGAAGTCGGCCAGCGGGTCGTTCTCGACGATCAGCAGGTCGTGCTTCTGCGCCAGCTGCAGCACGCGGAAGGCCTTGGCCGGCGAGATGTCGGAGCCGGTCGGGTTGTGGGCCAGCGACTGCGTGAAGAACAGGCGCGGCCGCTCGGCCACCAGCAGCTGCTCGAGCACCTCGAGGTCGGGCCCGTCGGCCAGCCGCGGCACCGCGAGCATCTGCGCGCCCGCGAGCTTGAGCTTGCCGAACAGCGGGTAGTAGCCGGGGTCGTCGACCAGCACCTTGCCGCCGGGCGGCACGAAGTAGCGGATGACGATGTCCATGGCCTCGTTGGCGCCGTGCGTGAGCACGATCTGCCGCGGCTCGGCGCCGATGCCGAAGTCGGCCAGCTTGCGCACCAGGTGCTCGCGCAGCGGGCCGTAGCCGAAGCGGCTGCCGTAGCGGAACAGCGCGCCGAGCCCCGTGCGCACCACCTTCGGGTGGTACTTGTCCAGCCGCACGTCGGCCAGCCATTCGACCGGCGGGAAGCCGTCGCCCACGGCCACCGCGTCGGGCTCGGTCTTGAGCTGCTCGCGCATCAGCCACACGATGTCCATCGCGCGGCCCAGGCTGCCGGCATCGTCCTCGGGCGGCCTGGCGCCCGCGGGCTTCGGCTGCGCGCGCACGAAGTAGCCCGAGCCCCGGCGCGGCTCGACCAGGCCGCGCGAGACCAGGTTCTCGAAGGCCGCCACCACGGTGTTCTTGGCATAGCCGTGCAGTTGCGCGAGCTCGCGCAGCGAGGGCAGCTTGTCGCCGGCCTTGTAGGCGCCGCTGGCGATCTGGCGCGCGAGGGCCTCGGCGAGCGAATCGGCGATGGGGGCGGCGCGCGGGCCGCTTCTGGAGGGTGCGCTCATGGCCGGCGACTGTGACACAGCGGGCACTGGACGCGTCGCACTGTCCCGACTGTCCCGCGAAACTGTGCCTGCCGAGGCTGGTACAGCGGGCCTAGATTCGCACGCTTCCGAATCCACCCCTTGCACGAACCGAAGCACGAACGATGGTCGCCGACGCCCGCCTCCCCAATTTCCGAGCCCTGACACCCGCGCAGCGCCTCGATCACATCGCGCAGGCCGCTGCGCTCACGCCCGAGGAGAAGGCGCTGCTCGCCGCGCCCGGCGCGCTCGGCATCGAGCGCGCCAACGGCATGGTCGAGAACGTGATCGGCACCTTCGAGCTGCCGCTGGGCGTGGCCGGCAACTTCACGGTCAACGGCCGCGAGTACCTGGTGCCGATGGCGGTGGAGGAGCCCTCGGTGGTGGCCGCCGCATCGTTCATGGCCAAGCTGGCGCGCGAGGGCGGCGGCTTCGAGGCCTCGAGCAGCGGGCCGCTGATGCGCGCGCAGGTCCAGCTGCTGGGCCTGGGCGATCCGCACGGCGCGCGGCTGGCGCTGCTGCGCGCGCGCGATCGCATCCTCGAGGTGGCGAACAGCCGCGACAAGGTGCTGATCGGCCTGGGCGGCGGCTGCCGCGACATCGAGGTGCACGTGTTCGAGGACACGCCGCGCGGCGCGATGGTGGTGCTGCACCTGGTGGTCGACGTGCGCGACGCGATGGGCGCAAACACGGTCAACACCATGGCCGAGGCGGTGTCGCCGCTGGTCGAGCAGCTCACGGGCGGCACGGTGCGGCTGCGCATCCTCTCGAACCTGGCCGACCTGCGGCTGGCGCGCGCCCGCGTGCGGCTCACGCCCGCGGTGCTGAAGACCACGGAGCGCAGCGGCGAGGAGATCGTCGAGGGCGTGCTCGACGCCTACACCTTCGCGGCCGTCGACCCCTACCGCGCGGCCACGCACAACAAGGGGATCATGAACGGCATCGACCCGGTGATCGTCGCCACCGGCAACGACTGGCGCGCGGTCGAGGCCGGTGCGCATGCCTATGCCTGCCGCCATGGCCGCTACGGCTCGCTCACGACCTGGGAGAAGGACAGCAGCGGCGCGCTGGTCGGCACCATCGAGATGCCGATGCCCGTGGGGCTGGTCGGCGGCGCCACCAAGACCCATCCGCTCGCGCGGCTGGCGCTCAAGATCCTCGGCGTGCAGTCGGCGCAGGAGCTCGGCGAGGTGGCGGTGGCCGTGGGCCTGGCGCAGAACCTCGGCGCGCTACGCGCGCTCGCCACCGAGGGCATCCAGCGCGGCCACATGGCGCTGCATGCGCGAAACATCGCGCTGGTGGCCGGTGCCACGGGCGACGAGATCGATGCCGTCGCCAAACAGATGGCCGCCGAGCACGACGTGCGCACCGACCGCGCGGTAGCGCTGCTCGAAGCCCTGCGCGCCAGGAACTGAATCTCACGGATCGCGGGAAGGTCCCGCACCACGGACCGCGGCCGATACCGCGGCGGCACGCGGGGCGCGTGCCGTCACACCAGCAAGAACGGAGACAAGCAATGAACCCGAACGGCACGACGCAGGCGCGATGGCGCCTGGTGGAAATCTGGGGCGACACGGCGGACCTGCGCCATCTCGCGGGCGCGATCGCGATCGGCATCGCCGTGAGCCTGGCCGGCTTCCTGCTGGCCAACCGCCTGCTCGCGGGCGCCGTGCGCTCGCCCGAGCTGGCGCGCGCCTACGCGATGCTGGCGGGCCTCGCGGGCTGCGTGATCGCGGGCCTGATCTGCGCGCTGCTGTTCGCGCCCAAGCGCGAGGTGGTGGAAGGCGGCGCGGCCGATCCGCGCTGGCGCGAAGAGGTGCTGGCCGAACTGGCCGGCGAGCACGGCGACCTGGGCGCGATGAGCGACCTGCCGCCCGCCGCGCTGCGCGAGCTCCAGGAGCTGGGCCTGCACGACCTGTTCGCCAACCACCGCCCGCGCACCCGCGCCGCCGCCGAAGGAGCCGCCTCGTGATCGACGCCGCACTGCTGAACCAGATCCTCGTCGCCACCGGCATGGGCCTCGTGGGCGCCGTGGTGTTCGCCGCCATCGGCCTCGTGTCGGGCACCGACGAGACCACCACGCTCGCGCCGCTGACCCTGCTGGTGGTGCTGCTGGGCGTGCCGCCCGAGGGCGTGTTCACCTTCTTCCTCGCGGCCGCGGTGGCCAAGCACATGACGCACGCGGTGCCGACCGCGCTGCTGGGCATCCCGGGCGACACCATGGCCACGCCGCTGCTGCAGGACGCCAACATGCTGCGCAACCTCGGCGTGCCGCACATCGCGCTGCGCAAGATGGTGTCGGGCGCGATCATCGCGGCCTTCGTCGCGGTGCCGCTGGCCGTGCTGTTCGCGGTGCTGCTCGCGCCCTACGGCGCGGCCATCACCAAGGCGGCGCCATGGATCTTCGTGGTGGCGGCCGTCGCCATCGCCTGGTTCTCGAGCGGGCGCTGGGCCTCGGTGGCGACGCTGGTGCCGTTCGTGATCGTGATCGTGGCTCTGCAGTCGCTGACCGCCAAATACGGCGTGAAGCTCAGCATCAGCTACTTCCTGGGCATCGCGATCGGGCCGCTGGTGGCCGACCTGTTCTCGGTGCTGTCGCCGACGGCCAGGGCGCGCATGGCGCGCGAGAAGGTGCGCACCTTCTCGCTGGCGCCCGACGTGAAGGGCTGGAGCGGCTACTTCCCGAACCCCTTCAAGGTGCTCGACCGCGGCCAGGTGAAATGGACGCTGGCCACCGCCACCATCTCGAGCGCCACCTTCGTGTTCAGCCCGGTCGCGATGACGGTGGTGCTCGGCGAGCTGGTCGGCTCGCGCATCAAGCATGCCTACCACCGGCTCACCACCACGCTGGCCGCGCGCAACGGCGTGACCGAGGCCACCTACGTGGCCGAGGCGCTGATCCCGCTGATCGCGATCGGCCTGCCGCTGAGCCCGGTGGCCGCGGGCCCGGCCGCGCCGCTGTTCAATGCGCCGCCGGTGTTCACCATCGACGCCGCCACCGGCCAGACCCACAACCTGCACAACCTGCTGAGCCACCGGGAATTCCTGGGCTACGGCATGCTGGCGGTGATCCTCGCGGCGCTGGTGGCCTATCCCTTCACCATGAACTTCGCGCGCCGCGCGGCGCTGTTCGTCTCGCGCAAGGTCAGCCACGAGGCGATCATCGCCACCTTCGTCGGCCTGATCGTGGTGATCAGCGTCTGGGAAGGGCAGCTGCTGGGGCTGTTCGTGATCCTCACCATGGGCCTGCTCGGCGGGCTGCTGTCGCGCGCCATCGGCTTCAACACCGGGGTGCAGTTCATGGGCTATTACACGGCGGTGCTGACGGTGCCCGCGGTACTCAAGGCGATCGGCTAGGGTTTGGCCTTCTTCTTCGAGCCGGGCGGCTCGTCGAGTCCGAACAGCCGCTCCACCTGCTGCCCCACGCGCGCGCCGATCGCCGTGCCCACGCCCGGCAGCACCGCGCTGCCGACGGCCGCGCCCGCGAGCGCGCCGCCGGTCAGCGAGAGCTCGGGATCGCTCAGGGTGCCGCCGATCTTCAGCGGCACGCCGACCACGCCGTCGATCAGATCGACCGCGGCATCGCCCTGGATGCGCCGGTTGAACAGCCGCACGTTGCCGCTGGCGGTGAGCACGCCCGAGCGCGCCTTGAGGTTGGTGTAGCGCAGCACGGTGCCGTCGGGCGTGGCCTCGGTGTCGAGCGTGCCGCTGAGCTCGTCGAGCGCGGTGCGCCCGCCGCGGCTGATGCCGGCGGTGCTCACGGCCTTGGCGAGGTCGAGCTTGGTCAGGGTGGCCGGGCTGACCGAGAACACGGTGCGCGTGCGCAGGCCGCGCATCAGGGCACCGGCCTTGTCGGCCTCTGCCGTCAGCGTGGTCTGGCCGTGCAGCTTGCCGGCGACGAAGGTGCGACGGCCGAAGGTCTGGACCAGCGCCTCGATGTCGACGTCGCGCGGCGCGAGCTCGGCCGACACGCGCAGGCGGCCGTTGTCCAGCGTCTCGAAGCGGCTGACGCCGTTCCAGCTGCCGCCCGCCACGTCGATGCGGGTCTGCCAGCGGTCGTTGCTGCCCTCGCGGTCCAGCCGCAGCCGGGCCGGCGGCGAGGCCTGCGTGCGCTCGGCCAGCGCATGGCGCGGGCGCCAGCCGGGGTCGAAGTCGATCTGGCCGTCGTAGGCCAGTTCGATGTCGCGCCGGTCGATCCAGCGCACGTCGCGCCAGCGCAGCCGCTCGAGCGGCGTCTCGGCCAGGGTCCAGGGCGCGGGCAGGGCGATCTGCCCCTTCTCCACGGTCTCGGGCGCGCGGCCACGGAAGGCGCGGATCGATTCCCCGGGCAGCACCGCGCCCTCGACCTCGAGCGAGTCGGCCGCGACCACGCGCTTCCACAGCGGCGCGAGCTGCAGCCGCAGCGCGATGCGGTGCAGGGTGACCGGGCGCGGCTGGTCGGTGGCGACGTCGGTCAGCACCAGCACCGGCATCGGCAGCAGCGACCAGTGGGCGCCGCCGATCCTGAGGCCGATGCCGTAGTGCTTCTCGAAGCCCTCGGCGATGCGCTGCGACACCTCGGCGTCGCTGGGCAGCAGCCAGCGCGCCGCCCCCCACAGCGCGAGGGCGCCCGCCAGCAGCACCAGGGCCGAGCCGGCGAGCCAGAACCGGACGCGCCGGGAGGGGGATTTCATGGGCCCAACGTAGCACGCCTAGGCGACTGCCGATGTCAGCCGCCGTCGCTATAGTTTCCGCCACCCTTTTCGAAGCACACCAAGACGAAAGACGAGCACGCCATGCGCATCTGGAAGAAAGACATCTCGGTCGAGGCCCTGACCCAAAGCCACGTCGGCACCACCGTGGAACACCTGGGCATCGAATTCCTCGAGGTCGGCGACGACTTCATCCGCGCGCGCTGCCCGGTCGACAACCGCACGCGCCAGCCCTACGGCATCCTGCACGGCGGCGTGTCGGTGGTGCTGGCCGAGACGCTGGGCTCGTGCGGGGCCCACTACTCGGCGCCCGACGGCGAGCGCGCCGTGGGCCTGGACATCAACGCCAACCACATCCGCTCGGCCTCGAGCGGCTGGGTGATCGGCACCGCCCGCCCGGTGCACCGCGGGCGCAGCACCCAGGTCTGGCAGATCGACCTGACCAACGAAGCGGGCGAGCTGACCTGCGTTTCGCGCATCACAATGGCGGTGCTCCAGCCCCGCGGCTGAGCACGACCGGCACCCTACAAGCCTGGACCACGACACGAGGAGACAAGCCATGAGCAATCCATTCACCTGGCGCGAAGTCGCCGCCACCGAGGGGCGCGTGGTCGCGCCCGACGAACGCCTGCCCTGGGTGCAGACCGGCTTCATGGGCGTTCAGCACGTGATCGCCATGTTCGGCGCCACCGTGCTGGCGCCGATCCTGATGGGCTTCAGCCCCAACATCGCGATCCTGATGAGCGGCATCGGCACGCTGATCTTCTTCCTGATCACGGGCGGCAAGGTGCCCAGCTACCTTGGCTCGAGCTTCGCCTTCATCGGCGTGGTGATCGCGGCCAGCGGCTACGCCGGCAAGGGGCCCAACGCCAACATCGCGGTGGCGCTGGGCGGCATCGTGGCCTGCGGCGTGGTCTACATCGTGATCGGCGCCATCGTGCAGGCCGTGGGCACGGGCTGGATCGAGCGCTTCATGCCGCCGGTGGTGACCGGTGCGGTGGTGGCGGTGATCGGGCTCAACCTCGCGAACGTGCCGATCAAGAACATGGCGGCCGGCAACTTCGACGCCTGGATGCAGGCGCTGACCTTCCTCTGCGTCGGCCTGGTGGCGGTGTTCACGCGCGGCATGGTGCAGCGGCTGCTGATCCTGGTGGGGCTGATCCTGGCCACCGTCGTCTATGCCGTGCTGACCAACGGCATGGGCCTGGGCAAGCCGGTGGACCTCAGCGGCATCGCCAACGCGGCCTGGTTCGGCCTGCCGGCCTTCACCGCGCCGGTGTTCACGGCCAACGCGATGCTGCTGATCGCGCCGGTGGCGATCATCCTGGTGGCCGAGAACCTGGGCCACCTGAAGGCGGTGACGGCCATGACCGGGCGCAACCTCGACGGCTACATGGGCCGCGCCTTCATCGGCGACGGCATCGCCACAGTGGTCAGCGGCGCGGCCGGCGGCACCGGCGTGACCACCTACGCCGAGAACATCGGCGTGATGGCCGCCACCCGCATCTACTCGACCGCGGTGTTCGTGGTGGCGGCGGTGATCGCGCTGGTGCTGGGCTTCAGCCCCAAGTTCGGCGCGCTGATCCAGGCCATCCCGCTGCCGGTGATGGGCGGCGTGAGCATCGTGGTGTTCGGCCTGATCGCGGTGGCGGGCGCCAAGATCTGGGTCGACAACAAGGTCGACTTCTCGCAGAACAAGAACCTGATCGTGGCGGCGATCACGCTGATCATCGGCACCGGCGACTTCACGCTGAAGTTCGGCGACTTCGCGCTCGGCGGCATCGGCACCGCCACCTTCGGGGCGATCATTCTTTACGCACTGCTGGGCCGCACGAAGAACTGAGGCGCCTCCGGGGGCCCGCGCAAGCCCCCAAAGTGAAACCTCGTGCAATAAATGTGCTTCCGGGGCGGCCCGGGCCGCGGCGCTGCACCGCCGCGCGCCCCGCGCCCGTTAGACTCCCAGGCTTTTCGCACCGACGTTTTCCAGACGTTTTCCAATGGCCGATGTTTCCGCCGCGCGCACCAGGGCGGTATTCGAATTCAAGAGCGCCACGCTGCCGCTGATCGCAGTCATCCTCAAGACGACCGATCTGGGCGTGCTGGCCGAGGCGCTCGACGCCCAGCTGGCGGATTCCCCCGATTTCTTCGAGCAGGAACCGGTGGTCATCGATCTCTCGCAACTGCCGGAAGCCTCGGCCGAGGGCGGGGCGGGCGACGCGCTCGATTTCGAGGCCCTGCGCGG
>NZ_JBZAYE010000244.1:0-10077 GCF_058244205.1 Variovorax sp. 20P10.2.4 | reverse complement strand
GGGCTATGTGCAGGGGCGGCGCGGCATCATCGAGCGGCTGCATGGCGCGCACGTGTTCGCCGACAGCAACGCGCAGGGCGCGGGCGAGGCGCCGCAGTGGCTCTACACGGTGGTGTTCGAGGAAGCCGAGCTCTGGGGCTCGCAGGCGCAGCAGCTTTCGGTGTCGGTCGATGCCTGGGAAAGCTACCTGGAGGCAGCCGAATGACGCAGTACCCCGACGGGATGCTGGCCCCCGGCATGCCACGCGACGCCGACGGCCCGGTCTTCGGCGCGCCCTGGCAGGCGCAAGCGTTCGCGATGACGCTGGCGCTGCACGAGAAGGGCCTGTTCAGCTGGAGCGAGTGGGCCGAGACCCTGGCCGCGCAGATCCAGGCCGCGCAGGCCGCGGGCGATCCCGATGCGGGCGACACCTACTACCGGCACTGGCTCGCCGCGCTCGAGACGCTGGTGGCGCGCAAGGGCGCGAGTTCGCACGACGAACTGGCGCGCTACCGTGAGGCCTGGGACCATGCGGCCGACCGCACGCCGCACGGGCAGGCGATCGAGCTGCGGCCTGGCGACTTCGGGTGCTGAGGCGCCGGTTCAGACCCGGATCACCCGCCCCGGATTCAGGATGTTCTTCGGATCCAGCCCGCGCTTGATCGCGCGCATCATCTCCAGCGCCACCGGCGACTTGTGCTTCTCGAGCGTGTCGACCTTGAGCGAACCCACGCCATGCTCGGCCGAGAACGAGCCGCCGAACTTCTCGACCGCCTCGTAGACCAGCGTGTTGATGCGGTCTTCCTCGTTCTTCAGGAAAGCCTTGGTATCGACGTTCTCGGGCGCCTGCACGTTGTAGTGCAGGTTGCCGTCGCCGAGGTGGCCGAAGTTCACCAGCCGCACGCCGGCGATCTCGCGCGCCAGCAGCGCGTCGGTCTCGGCCACGAAGGCCGGGATGCGCGAGACGGGGATCGAGATGTCGTGCTTGATGTTCAAGCCTTCCTCGGCCTGCGCGAGCGGGATGCTCTCGCGGATGTGCCAGAGCTGGTGCGCCTGCGCGAGGTTCTCGGCCACCACGGCGTCGGTCACGCAGCCGTCCTCGAACGCCGTTTCGAGCAGGGCTTCGAAGCGCGCGCGCGCATGGTCCTCCGATTCGCTGTCGGAGTTCTCGAGCAGCACGCAGTAGGGCACGTTCTCGTCGCCGATGAAGGGCACGCGCAGCTGCGGCATGTGCTTGTCGACCAGGCTCAGCGCGAACTTGCCCATCACCTCGAAGCCCGTGAGGCCCGGGCCCAGCTGCTTGTGGGCCAGGCCCAGCAGCGTGACCGCGTGGTCGAGCGAGGGCACGGCGGCCCAGGCCGTGAGCTGCGCGGCCGGCAGCGGGTAGAGCTTCATGGTCGCGGCCGTGATGATGCCCAGCGTGCCCTCGCTGCCGACGAACAGGTCGCGCAGGTCGTAACCGGTGTTGTCCTTGCGCAGGCCGCTGGTGCCGTGCCAGATCTCGCCTTGCGGCGTGACCACTTCCAGGCCCAGGCACAACTCGCGCGTGTTGCCGTAGCGCACGACCTGCGTGCCGCCGGCATTGGTCGCGAGGTTGCCGCCGATGGTGCAACTGCCCTCGGCCGCGAGGCTCAGCGGGAACAGGTAGCCGGCCTTCTCGGCGGTCTCCTGCAGGGTCTGCAGGATGCAGCCCGACTCCACCGTCATCGTGAGGTTGGCCGCGTCGATCTCGCGGATGGCGTTGAGCCGCTGCAGGCTCAGCACCACCTGCGTGCCGCTGTCGTCGGGAATGGAGCCGACCGCCAGGCCGGTGTTGCCGCCCTGCGGGATCACGGCGGTGCCGGCCTCGGCGCAGGCCTTGACCACCTCGGCCACCTGCTGCGCATCGGCCGGGCGCACCACGGCCAGCGCCTTGCCGCGCGAGCGCTTGCGCCAGTCCTGTTCGTAGGCCGTGAGGTCGCCCTCGTTGAGCAGGTGGTTGGCGCCGACGATGGCGCGCAGCCGCTCGAGCAGGGCGGCGGAAGAAGCGGAAGTGGTCATGGGGTGGAAGCCTCCAGGGGACGGGCGGCGGCCTTGGCGTGGCGCAGCCGCAGGCGGACGTGCCAGGCGCAGGCGACGAAGAGCACGAGGCACAGCAGCACCTCGACCAGCGCGAGCAGCTGGCTGATGCCGTTGGTGTCGCTCCAGGCGCGCACCACGCCCTCGGTGAAATAGAGCCAGACCATCAGGCTGACCCAGCGGTAGGTGTACATGCGGTTCTTCAGCAGGCCGGCCAGCGGGATCGCGAGCGGCAGCACCTTGAGCGCCATCAGCGAACCGCCGGGGCGCAGCGGCGCCAGCCAGAGTTCCCAGGCCAGGCCCAGCACGATCAGGCCGACGAGGCTGCCGACCGCGAGCCAGCGGGTGGCGGCGACGGAGGAGGGCGGGGGCGAGGCGATGGGCACGGGCGGGCGACGGTGAAGAAGGACAGGGGATGCGATCCCGGGGGCGCCGCGTGGCGAAACGGAAAAGGCGGATGGCATGATACCGGCCATGAATCGTCGTCAGCTCTGGAGGGATCTCTCCCGTTTCCCCTGGCGAAACACCGCCGCGGTGCTCAGCGAGCGTTTTCGCGAAGACCGCCTCGGGCTCACGGCCAGCAGCCTGACCTTCACCACCACCATCGCGATGGTGCCGTTCTTCACGGTGGCGCTCGCGCTGTTCACCGTGTTCCCGATGTTCGCCAAGATGCAGGGCCGCCTGCAGCGCTGGCTGATCGAGAGCCTGATCCCCGAGAACATCGCGCGCCAGGTGCTGGGCTACCTCAACCAGTTCGCGAGCAAGGCCAGCGGCCTGGGGATCGCGGGCCTGATCGTGCTGCTGATCACCGCCATCGCGCTGATCCTCACCATCGACAAGACGCTCAACAACGTCTGGCGCGTGCGCTCGCCGCGGCCCTTCGCGCAGCGGGTGCTGATCTACTGGGCCACGATCACGCTCGGGCCGCTGATCCTGGCGGTGAGCCTGTCCACCACCTCCTACGTGTTCGCGGCCTCGCGCGACGTGGTCGGCGTGAGCGTGGTCAAGCTGTTCTTCGACGCCTTCGAGTTCGTGCTGCTGGCCGCCGGCATGGCCTCGCTCTACCACTACGTGCCCAACACCAACGTGCGCTGGTCGCATGCCTGGGCCGGCGGCGTGTTCGTGGCGGCGGCGATCGAGATCGCCAAGCGGGTGCTGGGCTATTACCTGAGCCTGGTGCCGACCTACTCGGTGCTCTATGGCGCCTTCGCCACCTTCCCGATCCTGCTGGTGTGGATCTACGTGGCCTGGGTCATCGTGCTGCTGGGCGCGGTGATCGCGGCCTACCTGCCGAGCATCCTGACCGGCGTGGCCCGGCGCGGCGGCGGCGCCGGCTGGCCGCTGCAGCTCGCGATGGAGGTGCTGCAGCAGCTCGCCCGGGCCCGCGCGACGCCCGACAAGGGCGTGGGCGCGGCGCGGCTGGTGGCCTCGATGCGGGTCGACGCGCTGCAATTGGTGCCGGTGCTCGAGACCCTGGTGGCGCTCGACTGGATCGCGCCGCTGGCCGAGGACGGCGATGGCGGCGATCCGCGCTACGTGCTGCTGGCCGATCCGTCGACGCCGATCGAGCCGCTGCTCGAGGCGCTCCTGATGCCCAAGGCCGAGCCGCTCGAGGACCTGTGGCAGAAGGGGCCGCTGCGCTCGCTGCGGCTGGGTGACGTGCTATTGATCTAGGAGCAAGGCTCAGATCTTGACCCGCCCCAGCCAGATGTCGCGGTACATCGCCCAGTCGCCCATGAAGCTGTAGAGCGGCCGCTTGAACGAGGCCGGCTTGTTCTTCTCGAAGCCGAAATGCCCGACCCAGGCGAAGCCGTAGCCGACCAGCAGCCCGGCCAGCAGCCACAGCGGATTGAGCGTCAGCACCAGCATCGCGAGGCAGGCCAGCGACAGCGTGGAGCCCGCGAAATGCAGCCGCCGGCAGGTGCGGTTGGCGTGTTCGGTCAGGTAGAAGGGATAGAACTCCGCGAAGCTCTTGAACTGGCGCGGGTCGACGCTCGCGGGCGCGGCGCTGCCAGGGGTGGTGGCGGTGGAGGTGTTCATCGTGCGTCTCCTGCGCCCCGGAGGGGCTTTGTCCATAATAGCCACGACCTTCCGGGCGCACCACCCGGGTCTTTCTTCCCCCTTCTGCCCACGTACGAGCCTTGAGCGCCCTGCCTTCCACCCCCGATTCCGTCGCGCCGGCCGGCGGCGCGCCCTGGGTCGTGTGCCTGTGCGCCGAGTGGTGCGGCACCTGCCGCGACTACCGGCCGCTGTTCGAGCAGGTGGCGCGCGCGCACCCCGGGCTGCGCTTCGCCTGGGTCGACATCGAGGACCATGCCGACATCGCCGACGAGTTCGACGTCGAGACCTTCCCGACGATCCTGGTGGCCGATGCCGCGGGCACGCGCTTCCTCGGTCCGCTGCTGCCGCATGCCGAGACGCTGTCGCGCATGCTGACCGCGCTGCCGGCGCCCCAGCCCTCGAGCCTGCATGCCGAGCTGATGGTGGCGGTGCTCGAGAAGAAGCCCGCGCTCTTTACAGTGCCGCGGGCGGCCTGATCTACTCGGCCTGTCCACACACGCGGCCCGCGGGGCCGGCCCTCCCATGAAAGTCCTCGTCTTCGGCGCCACCGGCATGGTCGGTTTCGGCGTGCTGCGCGAATGCCTGCTCGCTCCCGACGTGGCGGAGGTCGTGGCCGTCGGCCGCCGGCCCAGCGGCCAGCAGCATCCCAGGCTGCGCGATCTCGTGCTGAGCGACATGTACGACTACACGGCGGTCGAGCCGCAACTCACGGGCTTCGACGCCTGCTTCTTCTGCCTCGGCGTGTCCTCGGTCGGCATGAAGGAGGACGCGTACCGGCGCGTGACCTACGACCTCACGCTGGCCGCCGCCACCGTGCTCGCGCGGCTCAACCCGCAGATGACCTTCGCCTACGTGACCGGCTCGGGCACCGACAGCAGCGAGCGCGGCCGCAGCATGTGGGCGCGCGTGAAGGGCGCGACCGAGAACGCGCTGCTGAAGCTGCCGTTCAGGGCCGCCTACATGTTCAGGCCCGGCGCGATCCAGCCGCTGCACGGCGCCAACACGAAGACGCCGCTGTACAAGGCGGGCATCGTGCTGCTGACGCCGGTGTTCGGGCTCGCGCGGCGGCTGTGGCCGCACCTGGTGACCACCACCGAGAACATGGGGCTCGCGATGCTGGCGGTGGCGCGGCACGGGGCGCCCAAGCAGGTGCTCGACCCGGTCGACATCAACGACCTGGCCGCGCGCGGCTAGCGCCGCTTCGCTTCAGCGCGAGACGAAATCGCGCAGCGCGAACAGCACCGCGTCGGGCGCCTCGCTCATCAGCGCGTGGCCCGCGTGCACCGTTACCGTGCGCCCGTCGCGTGCCTTGGCGGCCAGCGCCTTCACGGCGCGCGGCGGCGTCATCTGGTCGGCGTCGCCGAGCAGGAACAGCACCGGGCACTGCAGCTTCTCCATCGCCGCCTCGCCGCCCGCGTAGTCGTTGCAGGCCTTGAAGCCGACATGGAACACGTTGACCTCGCGGTTGCTCGCGAGCACGCGGCGCATCAGCGCGCGCGAGCTGCCGTAGAGCCACGTGCCCGGGCCGAGCGCCGAGGGCGGCGGCGCCAGCAGCGCATGCGAGAAGGTGTTGACCATCGCGATCGCGCGCTGCGGGTCGTTGAGCGAACTCTCGAGCAGCGCCGGCGACACCACCATCGGGTAGGCGCTGCCGACCATCGCCAGGTGCGTCACGCGCTCGGGCGCGTGCGAGGCGGCCTCCAGCGCGATCAGCGAGCCGAAGCTGTGGCCGATCAGCGCCGCCTTCTGCACGCCCGCCGCGTCGAGCAGCGCGAGCACGAACTGCGCGGCCTCCTCGACGCTGGCCGGCGGCGGGCCCTCGCTCTTGCAGTGGCCCGGCAGGTCGACCGCGAGCACGTTCCAGCCGTGGTTGGCGAACCAGCGGCTCTGCAGGATCCAGACGCTGTGGTCGTTGAGCACGCCGTGGACGAAGACCACGGTGGGCTTGGCCGCATCGAAGGGCTTGCCGCCGGTGTAGCAGTAGGTGGAATGGCCGTTGACGGTGTAGTGCATGGTGTCAGGCCCCCGCTTTCTCGGCCGCCTTCAGCGCGCGCTTCAGGTCGTCGATCAGGTCGGCCGGATCCTCGAGGCCGATCGACAGCCGGATCGTGCCCTGCGAGATGCCCGCGCCCGCGAGCGCCTCGTCGGTCATGCGGAAGTGGGTGGTGCTGGCCGGATGGATCACCAGGCTGCGGCAGTCGCCCACGTTGGCCAGGTGGCTGAAGAGCTTGAGCGATTCGATGAAGGCCTTGCCCTGGGCGCGGCTGCCCTTGATGTCGAAGCTGAACACCGCGCCCGCGCCGCGCGCGCCGTGGCGCAGCAGCTTCTGCGCCAGGGCATGGCTCGGGTGCGACTCGATCAGCGGATGGCCCACGCGCGAGACGAAGGGATGGGTGGCGAGGAACTCGACGATCTTCTGCGTGTTGTCGATGTGGCGCTCCATGCGCAGCGGCAGGGTCTCGATGCCCTGCAGGATCAGCCAGGCGGTGTGCGGGCTCATCGCGGCGCCGAAGTCGCGCAGGCCCTCGCGGCGTGCGCGCAGCAGGAAGGCGCCGACCGTGCTCTCCTCGCTGAACACCATGTTGTGGAAGCCGTCGTAGGCCTGGGTCAGCTCGGCGAATTTGCCCGACTTCTCCCAGTCGAAGCTGCCGCCATCGACCACCACGCCGCCGATCACTGTGCCGTGGCCCGAGAGGAACTTGGTGGCCGAGTGGTAGACCAGGTCGGCGCCGAAGTCCAGCGGCTTGATCAGGTAGGGCGAGGTCAGGGTGGAGTCGACCAGCAGCGGCACGCCGGCCTCGTGCGCGATGTCGGCCACGGCCGGGATATCGAGCACGTCGAGGCCGGGATTGCCCACGGTCTCGCCGAAGAACAGCTTGGTCTCGGGCCGAACGGCGGCGCGCCAGCCGTCGAGGTCGCCGGGCTTGACGAAGGTGGTCTCGATGCCGAAGCGGCGCATCGTGTAGTGCAGCAGGTTCTGCGAGCCGCCGTACAGCGCGGTGCTGGCCACGATGTGCGAGCCCGCGCCCATCAGCGTGGCGATGGAAAGGTGCAGCGCCGCCTGGCCGCTGGCGGTGGTGATCGCGCCGATGCCGCCCTCGAGCGCCGACACCCGCTGCTCGAGCACCGCGTTGGTCGGGTTGCTGATGCGCGAATAGACGTGGCCCGAGCGCTCGAGGTTGAACAGCGCGGCCGCATGGTCGCTCGACTCGAAGACGAAGGAGGTGGTCAGGTGGATCGGCACCGCGCGCGCGCCGGTCGTGGGGTCGGGCGAGGCGCCCGCGTGCAGCGCGAGGGTGTCGAAACCGGGGTCGGAATAGCCGGGCATGGGGTCCTTTCTGGAGCGGCGCTAGGGGCCCGTGAAGTCCGCTGCGTGACAGCGCTAAACCGGGCCGTGGAGGTCGGCGCCGATTGTGGGCTATATTCAAAAAAGGCAGGCCGCCAGGAAAGACAGAGTCCGAGAGGAGCACACGATGAAAGTCACCGACATCCTTCGCGTCAAGGGCAACACGCTCTTCACCATCACGCCAGACGATCTGCTGGCCGAAGCAGTCAAGACGATGGCGGACAAGGACATCGGTTCCCTCGTCGTCATGGAGCATGGCGACCTGGTCGGCATGCTGACCTTCCGGGAAGTGATCGTGGCCATCGTCGCCAACGGCGGCCAGGTCGGCGGCACGCTGGTGCGCAAGGCCATGGACGACGCCCCCGTCACCTGCACCCTCGAAACCGACCTCGACGAGATCCGCCGCATCATGCTCGAGCGCCATGCGCGCTACATGCCGGTGATGGACCGGCGCATGCTGATGGGCGTGATCAGCTTCTACGACGTGGCCAAGGCCGTGGTCGACGCGCAGAACTTCGAGAACAAGATGCTCAAGGCCTACATCCGCGACTGGCCGGCGGAAGACGAGAAGAACTGAAGCGCCGCAACGCGGCGATCGGCGCGGTCAGTGGATGGCCGCGTACATGATCGCCTCCTGCGTCGCCTCGGTGGCCGAGAACTCCGTCACCACCTTGCCCTGCTTGGCCACGAGGATGCGGTCCGACAGCGCCATCACCTCGGGCAGGTAGGAAGAAATCACCACCACCGCCTTGCCGGCATCGGCCAGCCGGTTGATCTCGGCGTGGATCTCGGCGATGGCGCCCACGTCGACTCCGCGCGTGGGCTCGTCGAAGATCACGATGTCGGGTTCCTGCACCAGCGACTTGGCGATCACCACCTTCTGCTGGTTGCCGCCCGACAGCTCGATCACCTTCACGTCCTTGCCGATGGCGCGCACATTGAGCAGCCGGCTCCAGTGTTCGCCCACCGAACGCGCCTTCGCGCCCGACACCAGCCCGCGCGCGCCGGCCAGCTTGCCCTGCAGCCCCATGTAGATGTTCTGCGCGATCGACATGGTCTCGAAGAAGCCCTCGAACTTGCGGTCCTCGGTGATGTAGGCGATGCCGTCGCGCACCGCCTGGCGCGCCACCCGGTAGCGCACCGGCCTGCCGCGCAGCAGGATCTCGCCGCCATGGAAGAAGTCGCGCTTGATCAGCCCGGCCACCACCTTGAAGGTCTCGGTGCGGCCCGCGCCCACCAGGCCGAACACGCCCGTGATCTGGCCCGCGAACACCGACAGCGAGTTGTTCTTGACCATCGCCGCCATGCGCAGGTTGCGCACCGACAGCAGGCACTCGCCCTGCGGCCGCACGTGGGTCTTCTTCTGCCCGTAGAGCGTCTGCGAGAGATCGCGCCCCACCATCGCCTGCACGATGCGCTCGCGGTCGAAGTTGGCCTTGTCGTCGGTCACCACGTGCCGGCCGTCGCGCAGCACCGTGATGCGGTCGGCCAGCAGCAGCGCCTCCTCGAGCGCGTGCGAGATGAAGATCACCGACACGCCGCGCGCCTTGAGGTCGAACACCAGGTCGAAGAAGTACTTCTTCTCCTCGGGCGTGAGGCTGGCCGTGGGCTCGTCGAAGATGATGATGCGCGCCTTGTGCAGCACCGCGCGCGCGATCTCCACCATCTGCTTCTTGGCCGCGCCGAGCATGCCCACCGTGGCGGTCGGGTCGACGTCGAAATTGAGCGACTGCAGGAACTGCTGCGCCGAGATGTAGACGCCGCGCAGCCGGTTGAAGAAGGACTCCTGGCCCAGGAACAGGTTCTGCGCCACCGTCATCGTCGGCACCAGGCTGGTTTCCTGGAACACCATCGCGATGCCCTCGTGGCGCGCCTCCAGCGGCGTGCGCAGTTGCACCGGCCGGCCTTCCACCAGCATCTGGCCCGCGCTCAGCGGCACCACGCCGGCCATCACCTTGGTCAGCGTCGATTTGCCGGCGCCGTTCTCGCCGAGCAGCGCATGGATCTCGCCGCGGCGCAGCGTGAAGTCGACCGCCTCGATGGCGGGCACGCCCGCGTATTTCTTGGTCGCCTGGCGCAGCTCGAGCATGGTCTCGACCGCGGCGGGCGCGCCCGGCTCGGCGGCCACGGTGTCGGCGGTGGTATCGCGGGCATTCATCGCGCGGCTCCCTGTTCCTCGGCGGTCATGCGCACCCGCAGCAGCCGGCCGCCGCCCTTCGAGGCCGCGAACAGCGCGCCGCCATGCTCGGCCACCGCGGTGATGCCGTGGTGCCGGCCGTCGACCTGGCTGTGCAGCGAGGACACGACCTGACCCTGCGCATTCACGCGCACCACCAGCCCGTAGGAGCGCGGCGGTGCCCAGGGCTTGAGCACGCCCATCTGCTTGACGCCCGCGCCCTGCAGCGGCTCGAGGAAGCTGTGGCCCGACGAGAGCGCCGGCGCGATCCAGTAGCGCGGATCGATCTCGGCCACCATGCGGCGGCGGTAGGCCTCCTCGCGCAGCACGAATTCCACCAGCTGCGTGCGGCAGACGAAGCAGCTGAGCCAGAAGCCGCCGCCGGCCGCCGGTGCCATGCGCGAGGGATAGCCGGGCAGGTCGGCCACGCGCGGCGCGGTGCCGCCCGACCCGAGCG
>NZ_JBZAYE010000243.1:0-10085 GCF_058244205.1 Variovorax sp. 20P10.2.4 | reverse complement strand
GAGGCCTCGTCGCGCCAGTAGGCGACCGCCGCGAGCCAGCCTTCCCAGACGCAGCCGTTGCAGCCGCGCCCGCAGCAGGTGGTGGGTTCGGGCGGGGGCGCGCGCATCGACAGGCCACGCTGCGCCAGCAGCGGCGCGATGCGCGCGATCAGGGCCTGGGCACTGGCGAGGTCGGTCGGCGTGGCGAGAAGGGCCGGGTCGGCGAAAGGCGAAGCGGGCATGCGGTGCGGGGCGGTCGAGGCGCGATTGTCGGTGCTTCAGCAGCCCTTCAGGCCGCGCGGGCGATCGTCCGCAGAATCGCCGCGATGGTCCGCTCCGATGCCCTGCCCCGTCTGCCGCACGTCGACCTGCTGCGCGGCCTGCTGGTGGTCTTCGTGATCCTGCTGCATGCGAACCTGCGCCTGCCCTTCGGTCCGCCCGAGCTCGCGCAGGCGCTCGGGCCGCGCCTGCAGGGCATCCTGTTCAGGAGCGGCTACTACGCGGTGATCGCGTTCTTCGTGGTGTCGGGCTACCTGATCACGAGCGCGTCGCTGCGCCGCTGGGGCACGCTGTCGCGCGTGCCGCCCGGTGCCTTCTACCGCCTGCGCGCGGCGCGCATCCTGCCGAGCCTCGTGCTGCTGCTCGCGGTACTGAGCGTGCTGCACCTCGCGGGCAGCGCCTGGTTCGCGCTCGACACGACGAAGGTCTCGCTGCCGCGCGCGCTGCTCGCGGCACTGGGCCTGCACCTCAACTGGCTCGAGGCGCAGGTCGGCTACCTGCCCGGCCCCTGGGGCGTGCTGTGGTCGCTTTCGGTCGAGGAGGCCTTCTACCTGAACTTTCCATGGCTGTGCCTGCTCGCGCGCGGCGAGCGCCGCTTCGCGTTGTTGATGCTGGTGCCGATCGCGCTCGGGCCGCTGGCGCGCAGCGTGTGGAGCGACAACGAGCTGTGGCAGGACCACGCCTACCTCTCGGGCATGGACGGCATCGCCTTCGGCTGCCTCGCAGCGCTGCTCGCGCACCGCGTGCCGCGCGCGCCCTCGGCCATCGTGCGCCGGCTGCTGCTGGCCACGGGCGCGCTGCTGGTGGCGGGCGTGTTCTGCTTCCGGCGCGAGGTGTTCCAGCTCGGCCTCACGCGCTTCGGCCTGCAGGTCACGCTGCTCGAGCTGGGCCTCGCGCTGCTGCTGGTGGCGGCGCACTGGCAGCCCTGGCGCTGGTGCGCGGGCGCGGCCGCGGCGCCGCTGCGCTGGTTCGGGCGCCACAGCTACGAGGTCTACCTGAGCCATATGTTCGTGGTGATTTCCGGTGCCTGGTGGTTCCAGCAATCGGGCCTGTCGGCGACGTGGATTCCGCTCGGGTACCTCGCGCTGCTGGCCGTGTCGGGACTGCTGGGGCAGGTGGTGGCACGAGGCTTCTCCGAGCCCTGCAACCGCTGGCTGCGCAAGACCTGATCAGGTCCCGAGGTTCAGCTCCAGCCGCATCCGCGCGCCGCCCGTGTCGTTGCTGCCGATGGTGAGCCGCCCGCGGTGCAGGTGCGCCACCTCGGCCACGAGGTGCAGCCCGAGCCCGGCGCCGCGCCCGCGCGGCACCAGCCGGTGGAAGGGCTCGACCACGCGCTCGCGTTCCGACTCGGGAATGCCGGGCCCCGAGTCGAGCACCTCGATGCAGAACGGCTCGCACAGCCGCACCTGGATGTCGCAGCCCTGCCCGCCATGCTCGATCGCGTTCTGGATCAGGTTGGTCAGCGCGCGCTCGAGCGAGGGCGCATCGCCGCCGACCACGATCGCCAGCGGCGCATCGACCGACAGGGTGCAACGGTTCATGATCGCGAGCGGCGCGAGGTCGGCCGCCGCGCGCTCGCACAGCGCCTTCAGGTCCACCTGCTGCGCCTGCACCACCACGCCATCGAGCCGCTGCAGGTCGAGCAGCTGCTCGGCCAGCGTGGCCAGCCGCGCCGAGGCCTGCATCAGCTTGACCTTGAGCGGATCGTTGGGCAGCCCCTCGAGACGGATCTGCAGGATGGTGATCGGCGTGCGCAGCTCGTGCGCCGCGTCGGCCAGGAAGCGCTCCTGCCGGTCGTAGCCCTCGTTGAGCCGGTCGAAGGCGCGGTTGACGGCATTGACCAGCGGCCGGATCTCGCCGGCCACGCCGTCGAGCGGCAGCCGCGTGGTGCGCTCGTGCACGTCGATGCTCTCGGCATGCGCGGCGGTGGCGATCAGCCCCTTGAGCCCGCGCTTCACCACGAAAGGCGTCGCGAGGATCACGCCGAGGCAGGTGACCAGCGCCATCGGCGCCACCAGGAACAGGAAGGCCACGCCGGTGCCGCGCAGCGTGCTCTTCATCGACAGCGGGCTGCCGGTCTGGACCATCATCGCGACCGGTCCGGCGCGCGTCTCGACGCGCTCGAAGCGCGCCTTCGGCTGGCCGTTGCTGGTGGCGAGGTCGATCCACACGCGGTCGATGCCGTCGAAACGTCCGGCCAGGCCGAGGTAGCGCTCGGGCACCTCGCCCTGCACGAGCTGGTGGCCCTGCGCATCGCGCACGATGAACCACAGGCCCGCGCCGGCGTTGCCGCGCAGCTGTTCGAACTCGGGCGTGGGCGCGAGCGCGAGTGCGCCGTCGCCCGCGCGCACGACCGCATCGCGGATCACGCGCACCGTCTCCTCGCCGGTTTCGTCGACCACCCGGCCCAGCACCCAGGCCAGGCCGATGAAGCCGCCCATCACCAGCAGCCCCACCACCACCTGCAACAGGATCAGGCTCCAGATCAGCTGCCAGCGCAGCGACAGCAGCTTCATGCGGCGCCCGGCGCCGCGCACAGCAGGTAGCCCACGCCGCGGATGGCGTGGATCTCGACCTGGGCGCCGGCCTTGTCGAGCTTGGAACGCAGGCGCGAGACGTGGGTGTCGAGCGCGTTCGAATGGATGTCGCCCTCCTGCCCATAGACGCGGTCGTGCAGCGATTCGCGCAGCACGGTGCGCCCGCGCTGCTCGAGCAGGGCCTCGAGCACCAGCAGTTCGCGCCGCGTGAGCAGCAGGCTCTGCGCATCGACATGCGCCTGCCGCTGCAGATGGTCGAACTGCAGCCGCGCCAGCGCGGTGACCGGGTTGGCGCGCAAGGCGGGACGCCGCGCGAGCGCGCGCACGCGCGCCATCAGTTCGTCCATCGAGAAGGGCTTGGCGAGGTAGTCGTCGGCGCCGCCGTCGAGGCTCAGCACGCGCTCGGAGATGTCGGCCATCGCGGTGAGCACCAGCACCGCGGCCGCGATCCCGTTGGCGCGCAGGAACTCGATCAGGCTCAGGCCATCGCCATCGGGCAGGCCGCGATCGAGCACGATCACCTCGTGCTGGCCCGCGAGCACCGCGTCCTGTGCCTCGCGCAGCGAACCCGCCACGTCGACCACCGCCTGGTTCTGGCGCAGTGCCGCCGCCAGCGCCTGCGCGAGTTCGGCTTCGTCTTCGACCAGCAGGATTCTCATATCGGGCGGGAATTCTAGAGGCCGGCCCCGATCCGACCCCGTAATGTTCACGCAATGCCGGCGCCTACCCTGGCCGGTTCATCCATCCAGGGAGCCCAGGTGACACCCCTCTCGTCCCGCCCCGTCAGGACCCCATGGCACGCGGCGCTGGCGCGGCGCATCGCCACGCTCTGGATCACCAAGATGCTCGGCACCACGCTCGGCATCTCGGGCTTCTTCGTGCTGTATTTCTGGGTCATGCACCACCCGCTCGGCCTGCCGCTCACGATGCCGCTCACGGCCATCGACCACTGGGTGCCGCTGAGCGATGACGCGCTGCCGCTCTACGCCTCGCTGTGGCTCTACGTGGGCCTGGCGCCGGCCCTGGCCAAGGACCGTGCCGAGCTGCTGCTGCATGCGCAGGCTGCGGCGCTGATGGCCGCCATCGGGCTCGCGGTGTTCTGGCTCTTTCCGACCGTGGTGCCGGTGTTCGCGGTCGACTGGACGCAGTACCCCTCGCTGCAGTTCCTCAAGAGCACCGACGCGGGCGGCAATGCCTTCCCCTCGCTGCACGTGTCCTTCGCGGTGTTCACGGCCGTGCTGATGACGCGCCAGCTGCGCAGCGTGGACGCGCCCGGCTGGGTGCTGGCGCTCAACTGGCTGTGGGCGGCGGGGATCGTCTACTCGACGCTGGCCACGCGCCAGCACGTGCTGCTCGACGTGCTCGGCGGCACGGCGCTGGCGGGGTTCATGAGCTGGATCACCGGGCCGGCGCGGCGGCGGCTGATCCTGGTGGGCGCCTGAGGCGGCGCCCGGCCTTCATCACCAGAAGATCCAGAGCGCGAGGCCGCCGAAGATCGCCCACTTCACGAGGTAGTACACGCGCTTGTCCCAGGCCTTGAGGCGCTTGCCGATCACGCGGATCTGGTAGATGTACTTGAAGGCGCGGTTGATGCCGCCGGTCTTGTCGCCGGCATCGTTGGGCGAGCTGGCCGCGGCCAGCAGGTTCTTCGCGAACCAGCGGTTGACGGCGCTGGCCCAGCGGTACTTGAGCGGACGCTCGATGTCGCAGAACAGGATCACGCGGTCGTGGTCGGTGGTGTTCTCGGCATAGTGGATGTAGGTCTCGTCGAACACCACCGATTCGCCGTCGCGCCAGTGGTAGCGCTGGCCGTCGACGTCGATGTAGCAGCCCTCCACGCCCGGCGTCCACAGGCCCAGGTGGTAGCGCAGCGAACCCGCGAAGGGATCGCGGTGGCGCACCAGCCGGCTGCCGGGCGGCAGCTCGGCGAACATCGCGGCCTTGATGGTGCCGATGCCGCGCAGCAGCTCGGTCGTGCGCGGGCACAGCACCGCGGCCGAGGGATGGGCCTCGTCGTACCACTTGAGGTAGAAGCGCTTCCAGCCGCTCTTGAAGAAGGAGTTGAAGCCCACGTCGTTGAACTGGCTCGAAGCCTTGATGCTGCCGCCGTTGCGCATCGCGAGCGCCTCCTCGCGGATGACCTCCCAGTTCTCCTCGAGCACGCGCATCTCGGGGAATTCCTTGGGCGACAGGTAGGGCGTGCTCGGCACCTTCGAGAAAAGGTACATGAACACGTTGAGCGGCGCGAGGAAGGTCGAGTGGTCCGACAGCTGGCGGAAGAAACGATGGCGCACCTGGCCGCGGAAATGCACGTAGAGCGCACTGAGCGCGAAGATGGCGAGAATGACCCACTTCATGTGAGAGTGTCCTGTTCGGGGAGAGCGCTGGAGAGCACCCGCTAGTTTAATTCTTCACACTTCAACGAGCCTGACGCGGGTTTTGGCCCCGAAAACGGCCCCGCGCCTCAAGTGCGGCCCTCGAGCATCGGCTGCTCCTGCCCCTCGACCGCCAGCGGCAGCCGCACCACCGCCAGCAGCCCGCGGCCGCCGGCGCCGGTCTCGAGCGCCACGGTGCCGCCATGCTTGTCGACCACCGACTTGACGATCGCCAGCCCGAGCCCGCTGCCGCTCTGGGTCTGGCCCGGGCTGCGGAAGAAGCGGTCGAACACCCGCTCGCGCAGGCCGGGCGGGATGCCGGGCCCCTGGTCAACCACGCGCAGCACCGCGTGGCCCTGCTCGCGCGCCACCTGCACCTTCACCACGGTGCGGCGGGGGCTGTACTTGATGGCGTTGTCCACCAGGTTGTCGACCATCGACACCAGGCTCTCGCGCTCGCCGAGCACCGGCACCTCGCCGGCGCAGGCCAGTTCGAGCTCGACGCCGCGCGCATGCGCCACGCCCTCGATCATCGCGAGCCGGTCCTGCACCAGCGCATCGAGCGACAGCGCCACCGGCAGCGCGGCATCGGACACGGCGTCGCTGCGCATGAGCTGCAGCAACTGGCCCACCAGCCGGGTCGCGCGGTCGTTGCTGCGCAGCAGGTTGCCCATCAGCTCGCGCTGCCCGGAATCGATGCTCTGCGCCTTCAGCGCCTCCACGTTCACGCGCATCGCGGCCAGCGGCGTGCGCAGCTCGTGGGCCGCGTCGGCGATCAGGCTGCGCTCGCGCGTGGTGCTGTCGCGCACCCGCTGCAGCAGCGTGTTGATGCTCTGCACCAGCGGCTGCAGCTCGCGGTGCGGCGGCCGGTACGACAGCGGCGTGAGGTCGGCCGGCCCGCGCTCGGAAGTCTCGCGGCTCACGCGGCGCCAGGGCCGCAGCGCGAGCCGCACCGTGAGCCAGGCCGGCACCACCAGGAAGGGCAGGCTCACCAGCAGCGGCAGCAGGTAGTAGCCGCGGTAGGTGATGTTGACCACCAGGCGCCAGATGCCGGGCTCGGCGATCATCACGCGGGTGTCGAACTGCGGCGCATGCAGGGTGCGCGCGCGCCATTCGCGCCCGCCCACGTGCACCGTCTCGATCAGGTCGGGCACGCTGTTGACGATCTCGGGCACCGCATCGGTGGTGCGGTAGATCAGCTTGCCGCGCTGCCACACCTGCAGCATCGGCGAGGTGTCGGACTCGGCGTTGCCGTCGCTCGCGGTCTCGAGCAGCGCGAGGTCGAAGGCATGCAGGGTGTCGTACTGGCGCTTCGGGTCGTCGGCCAGGTTGATGGCGATCGCCGCCACGCTCTCGTAGATCTTGCTGAAGCGCAGCAGCTCCGGGTCCTTGTAGGAGTCGTAGAACAGCAGCCCGACGATCAGCGTCCACAGCGCCGCGACCACCGCCATCTGCGCCAGCACCAGCCTGCGCATCAGCGAGGGCTGGATCACCCGCCCGATGAAGCGCAGCGCGGTTCGGATCATGCGCGTGGGCTGCCGGCGCGCGCCAGCGACTGGGCGTCGACCACGTAGCCGATGCCGCGCACGGTGCGGATGTAGCCCTGGCCGATCTTGCGGCGCAGGTTCGAGATGTGGACCTCGAGCGAGTTGCTGCCGATGCCCGGACCGCCCGGCAGCACCTGTTCCTCCATCACGCGGCGCGTGACCACGCGGCCGGTGCGCTTGAGCAGCAGCGCGAGCAGGTCGAACTCGCAGCGCGAGAGCTCCACCTGCTGGCCGTCGACCAGCACGCCGCGCGTGGGCTCGTGCAGCGCCAGGCCGCGCATGCGGATGGTCTCGTCGTCGAAGCCATAGCTGCGGCGCGCGAGCGCGCGCACGCGCGACAACAGCTCGGCCAGCGCGAAGGGCTTGACCAGGTAGTCGTCGGCGCCGTCGTCGAGGCTGCGCAGCCGGTCGTTGAGCGCGTCGCGCGCGCTCAGCACGAGCACCGGCAGGATCTGGCGTTCGCGGCGCAGCCGCAGCAGCAGCTCGATGCCGTCGCCATCGGGCAGGCCGAGGTCGAGCAGCACCATGTCGAAGGCACCGCTGTCGAGGGTGCGGATGGCGTCGTCGAGACGGCGGACCCAGACCACGTCCATGCCCTGGTTGGCGAGCGCGATGCGCACGCCGTTGCCGAGTTCGAGGTCGTCCTCCACGAGCAAAAGATTCATGACAGTCTCCGTGCGGTGCGCCGCCCGGCACCTGGGGAGCGGGAAGTATCTGCCAAGCGGCGTTCGAGGACTTCAGGATTCCTTCATGAAGGCCACAGGCTGGCTTCAGGTCGCGTGCCCACACTGCCCGCCATGCCCCGGTTCCATCCCCTCTTCTTCCCGCCGCGGCGCGCCTTCCTGCGCGCCGCGCTGGCCTGGCCCTCGGCCGTCTCGCTCTCGGGCCTCGGCGGCCTCGTCACCCTCGGCGGCTGCGGCGGCAGCAGCCATCCGGGCAGCCCGCCGGCCGTTTCGCCCGCCGGCCCGACCGTGGTGTCGGTGACCGACCGCCGCGTGAAGGTGGCGCACGATGTCTCGCTGCACGTGCGCGACTGGCAATGCGACAACTGCCGCGGCCCGACCATCGTGCTGCTGCCGGGGCTGGGCGCCAATGCCTACGTCTTCGACGGCCTGGCCCATGCGCTCGCGCCGCGTGCGCGCGTGATCGCGGTGAGCCGGCGCGGCTATGGCCAGTCGGACAAGCCGCTGCCGGTGCGTACCGCCACCCAGCACTACGAGGTCGACACGCTGGTGGCCGACCTGCATGCGCTGCTCGACGGGCTCGGCCTCGACCGCGTGGTGCTCGCGGGCCATTCGATCGCGGGCAACGAGCTCACGCGCTTCGCGGGCCGGCATCCGCAGCGCGTGCGCGGGCTGGTCTACATCGATGCCACCTTCGACCACACGCGCGACCCCGCCACCGGCGGCCTGCCCGTGCCCGAGAACCGGCTGTTCCGCGAACCGGTGCCGCGCGAGGAGGACGGCGCCTCGATGGAGGCGGCGCTCGCCTACGCGCGGCGCACCGTGCGCCACTGGTCGGCGCCGCTGGAGGCCAACCTGCGCGACCAGCTCGACCTGCAGCCCGACGGCAGCGTGCGCCTCAACACGCCCGCCGCGGTGGCCGCCGCGATGGAGACCGCGAGCCATTCCTTCTCGCCCGACTACGCGCCGGTGCGAGCGCCCGCTCTCGTCGTGACCGCGATGCCGGGCGACATCCGCGACATCTTCCCCGCGCTGCCCGAGACGCTGGATGCGGCCACGCTGAAGGACGCGGCGGCCTACCTGCGCGTGATCCGCTACGTGCGCGTCGACGACGCGGCCCGCCTCATGGCGGCACTGAAGACGCACCACCAGATCGTGTTCGAGGACGCCTGCCACGGCGACTTCTTCATCGAGCGCGAGGCCGAGCTGGTGCGCGCCATCGAGGCGATGCGCTGGGCCTGAGGGCCGGCCGGTGGCGTCAATTCGGCGCGCGCAGCAGCTTGATCAGCGCGGCCAGCTCCTCGCCGCCGAGCCCCGCGGCATCGGCGCGCTGGAACAGGCCGGCCGCGAAGGCCGGGAACTCGCTGTTGATGCCGCTCTCGCGCGCCGTCTGCAGGATGCGCTGCGTGGCCTCGACCGAGATCCGCATCGGGCTCTGCGAGATCTTGAAGTCGCCCGACTGGATGACCGCGCCCTCGTGCTGCAGGAAGCCCGCGAAGGTCGGCATGATGCCCGCGACGATGCGCCCGAACTCGGCCACGTCGAAGCCCTCCGACTCGGCCACGCGCGCGCCGTGCAGGAAGCCCAGCATCGTGCCGTAGATGGTCGAGAGCGTCGCGAGGTCCATGGCCGCGGCATTGCTGATCTTCTCGCCGAGGTAGACGATGCCGCCGCCGAGCACCGCGAGCAGCGGCGCGACGGCACGGAACACCGGCTCGTCGCCCGACATCAGGATCGGCGTGTCGCCCTGGCCCATCTGCTCGGGCGCGGCCTGGATCGCGCCCTCGAGGAAGGTGGCGCCGTGGCGCTGCGCCCAGGCCTGCGCATCGCGCGCATCCTGCGGGCTGCCGGTCGTGAGCTGCACCAGCAGGCGGCCGTCCATCGCGGCGGCCACGCCCTCGGCGCCGAGGATCGCATCGGCCGCGCGGTAGTCGTAGACGCACATCAGCACCACGTGGCTCGCGCGCACCGCGGCGGCGGCGCTGTCGGCCAGCACCGCGCCCTGGGCGACCAGCGGCGCGGCCTTGTCGGCGCTGCGGTTCCAGACCGTGACTTCGTGGCCCTGTTCGAGGTAGAGGCGCGCGATGGTGGCGCCCATCGAACCGAGGCCGATGACGGTGATCTTCTGCTTGCTGCTCATGGGGTGTTCCAAAAAGGATTGACGATGGCTGCATGGTAGAAATCGCACCTCCCGATGGTCAAGTACCTACGATAAAGTGCGGTACTTACCAAAATGTCAGTATTGGAGAACGGCATGGCAGCGAAGAAGCCCTACGTCTGCGGCATCGGCCCCGCGTTCGAAGTCATCGGCGGCAAATGGAAGGCGCTGATCCTCTGGGAGCTGCACCTGCAGCCGCGCCGCTTCGGCGAGCTGCGGCGCATGCTGCCGGGCATCAGCGAGAAGATGCTGATCCAGCAGCTGCGCGAGCTCGAGACCGACGGCATCGTCGCGCGCGAGGTGTTCCACGAAGTGCCGCCGCGCGTCGAGTATTCGGAGACCAAGCTGGGCGCCACGCTCAACGCGGCGCTCGGCCCGCTCGCCGATTGGGGCGACCGCTACGCCAAGCGCGTGGAAGCAGCGCGCAAGCAGTCGGAAGCGGCCAGGCAGGGCTGAGGGAGATCGGATGAGGACGACGCTTTCGGAACCGACGCGCCGCAACGCACTGGCCACGATGATCGCGATGG
>NZ_JBZAYE010000242.1:0-10126 GCF_058244205.1 Variovorax sp. 20P10.2.4 | reverse complement strand
CGCGATGCCCGCGCCGCCCTGCCAGAAGCCTGGCCGGCTCACGTAATCGCCCGGCTTGCCGATCGGTACCGCGAGCGCATGGTCGAAATGCACGTCGACGCTCGCGCTCGCCGCCATGCCAACGGCCTCCCAGCCTTCGTCCGAGACGCGCACGCCCGGCTGTCGGAGCGACACGGCCGCGAGGCAGGCACGGCCCTCCTCGTCGTGCACGCTGACGATCGCATGCGTGAGACCCGCGGCGCCCGAGCACCAGGCCTTGCGCCCGTCGAGCCGCATGGCGCCGGGACAGCCCTCCTCGGGCCGCATGGCGACGCGCGCATCGGGCGGTTCGGCGCACCAGGTGCCCCAGCGCGAGCCGGGCGGCACGGCGGGGCCATGCAGCTCGGCCAGGATCGCGAGCGCGTCGGTGTGGCCTTCGTAGAGCTTGGCCAGCGAGAGATCGTGCGCCGCGACCTCGGCCAACGCACGCCAGCGCATCAGCGTGCGGCCCTGGGCGGGCCAGGGCACGCGGTCGGCGCCGGCTTCGACGAGGCGGGTCAGTGCGGTCGCGGGATCGGCGGGAAGCCGAAGCCGCTCGAGGGTGTCGCTGCTGAGGTCCTCCGTCATGGATCGTGGGCGTCGCTGTGTCTGTGTGGGCCTGTTGAACTCACGCGACCATAGACAGCGCTTTTCCCCCGTCCCGTCGGCAGGCAGCCTCCGGCCTTGTAGGAGCAGCGGTGACGCGCCCTCCACCGGGCGCGATCAGTCCCCGAGCACCTTCTCGAGATCCGCCTTCAGGCTGGTGGCGCGCTCGGGTGCCTTCGCCAGGCCCGTGTCGACCAGCGCCTGGGCGATCGATCGCTCGCCCAGGTGCACCGCGATCCGCGCGAGGTGCAGCGCCGTGCGCGCGTGGATCGCGGTCGGATCGGTCTCGCGCAGCATCTGCACGAAGCCCTGCGGATAGCTGCCGTGCCGCGCGAAGAAGGCGCGTCCGGGTCCGGACCATTCGCTCACGATGAACGCGACCGTCTCCTCGGTTTCCGCCATCGAGCTGCCATAGGCCCAGCCGTAGGCCGGTCCGGGCGGCGGGTCCAAGCGGTCGCGGAACACGCAATGCGATTCCTCGATCTCGGTCGGCGCGACCTGGCCACCGCCTTCGGTCGGCAGGAAGTCGAGGTGCGCGCCGAGGTTCAGGTAGCACTGCTTGCCGCCGCTCGCGCCCTGCACGTTGAACACATGGATCACCGGGCCCTCGATGCGTCGCAAGGTCTGGCCCGTGCCTTCGAAGCCTTCGGCCTGGAGCACGGGATAGAGCTGGCGGGTCAGCAGCTTGAGGAAGGCGGCACGGGTGGTCATCGGCTTCGTGGTCGGAGTGGATGGAAGGCGCATTCTGACCGCGTCGTCGTGTTCGCTATGCTCGCCCCCGCGTTTCAGGAGAACGACGGATGGCAGTGGTGGCACAGGATCAGCGGATGGCGGCCTTGCGCGAGCTCGGCGTGTCCGAGGCCATGCAGCGGCTCGCATCGGGCGACTGCCTGCACGAGGCCTTCAAAAGCTGCTGCGTCGGACCGCCCTTCTATGCCTACCACGGCACTGCGGTGCCCGAGGGCCCGGCGCTGGTGCCGCTGTGGGACCGCGACAGCCGCGTCGCGGCCGTCTGGCGCCAGCACGACGGCCTGGCGTTCATCGAGTTCAGCATCGAGGACCCCGGCGCCTTCGAAGTGCTGGCCCGCACCGAGCAAGGCTTCTGGATCAGCCGTTTCGACTTCCTCTACGAAGGCGACCTCGCCATCGAGACGCTGCAACAGGCGGCCGACTCCGTGGGCTTCCGCTTCCTCGATCGCCACCTGGCATCGCGCGAAGCCGCCGAGGACCGCCTGACGAGCTTCGCGGCGCATCGCCGCTGGCTGCACGCCCTGGTCGCGGAGATCGACCGCGAAGCGGCCGACTCCGGCCTCAGCGCCCTAGCGGCGCGAAGGCCGTCGCCTTGATCTCGACCAGTCCCCCTTCGGGGTTCAGCTCGGCGACGGCCAGTTCCACCGCCGCGGGATAAGGCGCCGCGAAGAACTCGTCGCGCACGCGCGCCATGGCCGCGAGCTGGCCGGCCTTGTCCAGGCGCAGCTTCGCGCTGCCGAAGACATGGAACATCTGCAGCTCGACCACGTCGTCGAGCCGCGCGTCGCAGGCGAGCAGCAGGCGCTCGATCTGGCGGAAGACGCTGCGCAGCTCGTGCTCGAAGCCGGCCTCGTCCATGGTCTCGGTGCCGCGCTGGCAGGCCACGATGCCCGAGAGATGGACGACATCGCCGGCACGCCGCGCGGGTGCGTAGTGGAACTGCGCGACATCCGCCGCGAGCGCGTCGGGGATCACGACCTTGCCGGTGCGCGTGGGGATCTCGTGCATGTCGTCGACGGAAATCGGGTTCATCGTTTCAATGGAATGATTGTTCAAGAATTGGGCGAAAAAAGCGGACCTCGAAGGTCCGCCGTCATGAAACGCAGGCCGGCGTCAAAGCCTCGCGAGCGTCCCCTCCATCGCATCCTCGAGAAAGGCGCGATCGGGCATCGACTGGCCGAGGATGCGCAGGCCGTAGTAGCTCGCGAGGAAGGCGCGCGCCATCTCCAGCGGCTGCCGCTCGCCGCCGAACTCGCCGTTGCGCTGCCCCACCGCGAACAGGTGGCACAGCAGCTGCTCGAGCCGCACCACGTAGACCCGGCTGATCTCGGCCACCGCCGGGTCCTTGCCCGCCCGGTCCAGCGCCGCGAGCAGCGCCATGCAGCCGCGCCGCTGGCGCGGATCGAGGTCGCCCTCGATGCCCCACAACATCAGGCCGCGCAGCCGCTCCTTCGCGCTGCCGGGCCCGTTGAGGATGCGCGTCTGCGCCTCGATGCCGAGCTCCTGGTAGCGCAGCAGCGCCTGCTCGTAGAGCTGCTGCTTGCTGCCGAAGGCGTTGTAGAGGCTGCCGCGGCCCAGGCCGGTCTGCTGGCACAGCGCCTCGGCCGAGCTGCCGTCGTAGCCGTTCGACCAGAACACGTCCATCGCCGCCTCGACCACGGCGGTGTCGTCGAAGCCGCGCGGCCGACCGCTCACCGCGTGGCCTCGGCCACGGCCCAGCTGTCCTCGAGCATGTGGTAGCGCACGATCAGGCCGTCGCGCACGCCGATGTCGAAGGCGAAGGCGGTCTCGATCAGCCGGCCGGTGCGCTTCACGCGCGTGGCCAGATCGCCGAGCACCACGGCACGCCCCTGCCCCACGAGGATGGCGTCGATCGCGAAGCGCTCGGGCGCCACGTGTTCGCGCAACTGGCGGAAGAACTCGGCCACGCCATGCCGGCCGCTCTTGCGGCCGATCCATGGCACGGTTGCCGTGTCGCCCGCGATGAACCAGTCGACCTCCTCGCTGAACAGGCGCGCGATCTCGGTCGCGTCCGCGCCTTCGCGGATCCTGCGAAACAGCGTGTCCACGGTCTCGCGCACGGCGGTGTCGGTCATCTCTGCGTTCCCCAAAAAAGAAGGGCCGGTCCCGCACCGGCCCCTCGAATCGATTCTAGGGCTTACTGTAACGATCGATCAAATATCGACGGCCAATGCCCCCGCTCATGCGAGGGGCGGCGCGTCAGCCCGTCACGGGGATGGGCCTGAACGACCAGACCAGCGGCGTGTAGTTCGCGTAGTCCACGTCGACCACGACGGCGATCGGGTCGGGGATCGTCGGGGCCGCCGCATTGCTGGTACCGATGACCTTGGCATTGAGCTCGTTGCTCACCACGGACTTGCTCTGGATGAACCAGTAGCCGAGGACTTCGCTGGGCATCAGGCACCAGAGTTGGTTCTTGCGCTGGTCCTCGTCCTTGGAGATCGGCGCCACCACCACGTTCTGCTCGGTGGCCAGGGTGAGCACGAAGCCGGTGGTCATGGTCGTCTGCAGGTACCACCAGCCGGGCGCGCCCGCGGGGATGAAGCGCCATGCCTGGTTGGGTCCATCGTTCGGCGGATAGGCGATGACCTGCCGGTTCGGGGCGGGGTTGTTCCCGTAGACGTCGAGGACCAGGCTCGGCTTGCCGAACTGGCCGATGACGAAGGGCTGTTCCGGCGTGATGAAGTAGGCATCGGGTGCAATGAATCCCGGGTCGGTGATCGGCATCATTTCTCCTGTTCGCAATGGGTGGGAATGGCAGCGTTCAGGGCTCGAGCGGCTGATCGCTCGAACCGCCCGGCCAGTACTTGTCGATGAGCTGGTAGGCCGTCTCGAGATCCAGCTTGTTGCCGTGGTCTTCCAACAGCGAGATGGCCTGCGGGCTCGTAGAGTTCTCGGGGATGAAGCACGGCAGCCGCGGATTGAGGTTGGTGAAGCGGTCCCCGAGCAACAGCTTGGCCAGGGTCGGCATCAGGTTGTCCGAGGTGCCGTTGAGGCACATGTCGAGCATCGGCGAGGACCGCTCCTGGTTCATCAGGAACGGTGTCGTGTTCTCGAACGGATTCGGCACACCGTCCATCCATTGGCGCGCGCCCCATTCGTAGGTGTTGGGCGCGACCCAGTCGGGCATCAATCCGGTGCCGATGGTGATGGCCGAGATGTCCTCGAGCTTGTGGCCGTTGTGCACGGCCAGCGCGATCGCGGCCATCGTGGGATCGTGGTTGAAGAAGGCGCCGTCGACATTGCCTTCGAAGGAATTGAGCTGGCCCGGCATCGAGCCGCTCGAGGTCGCGGCCTTGGCGATGGGGTAGTTCACATGGCCGTCGAAGCCGTCCTTCAGGTCGGCCTCGGTCAGCATGTTGGTGACCATCCAGGGCGACCACGGCTTGGGGACCACGATGCCGTCGACCAGTTCGAGACCGCCCACGTTGAAGGTCACGAACAGCACCTTCTTCCGGGTCTCGTCGCCGACCTTCTTGGCGCCGTGCAGCAGGTCCTGCGTTTCGTACACCGACTTGATCGGATAGGCCGGCGCCGTCGGATCGGTGTTCATGTTGTCGTAGAAGTTCAGCTCGCCGTGCGTGAAGAGATGGATGATCTCCTCGGGCGTCTTGCCCGCCAGCAATTCGCTCGTGATGATCGAGCCGGTCGAGCAACCCGCGATCAGGTCGACATCGCGAATCAGGTCGGGCCTGTATTCCTTCAGTCGCTTGAGAATCGTGACCGACATGAGTCCGCGAATTCCGCCGCCCACGAAAGCCAGGATGGTGAATTTCTTTGCCACTGGAAAGACTCCTTTAGGACATATCCCGAGATGGGACGCGGAGTCTCTTCTTCGCCGTCAATCGTCGTCTACGAGTGGATTCCCGCTGAGTTGGAATGTTGTACAACCCAATGGATTAGCACCCACGGCAATCCGTTGCGAGAAGAAAGTTCAATGACGGAATAGATAATTCCGCATCAATTGGATGGTCTATTCGACATGGCGAATGATCGCATTGCAATGCATTCGCCGGAATTGAGATTGCAGCTTTTGATTGGCAGATCGATGTGACGGCATCGTGACCGTCAATGCCCGAACACCAGCAGCAGATTGTTCGCGGGCATCTCGTGCCGCGCGTGCAGGCGCAGCCCCGCATCGCGCGCCTGCGCTTCCACGTCCTTCAACGGGCGGATGCCCCAGGCCGGGTCGCGCTCGCGCAGGCTCCGGTCGAACGCGAGGTTGCTCGGCGCCGGCACCGTGCCTTCCTCGAAGTAAGGCCCGTAGGTGACCAGCACGCCCTCGGCTCGCAGATGCCGCGCCGCGCCCTGCTTCAGCGCGGCACAGGTGGCCCATGGCGAGATGTGCAGCATGTTCGCGCAGTAGATCGCATCGAACTCCTGCGCGAAGGCCGCGCCCTGCGAGGGCCAGGGTGCATCCATCACGTCGAGCAGCACGGGCGGCTTGAGGCCGGGCAGCCCGGCCTGCTCGACGCGGCGTGCGAGCGCGGGCAGCGCGCGCGCATCGGCATCGCTGGTCTGCCAGCTCCAGCCGGGCAAGGCCGTCGCGAACCACTCGGCATGCTGGCCGGTGCCCGAGGCGATCTCGAGCGCCGCGCCCTCGTCGCCGAGGAGGTCGCGCAGCCGCTCGAGGATCGGTTGCTTGTTGCGGTCGGCGGCGGGGCTGAAGGAGAGATCGGACATGCGGTGCTCGGTGGCGATGGACGGGAGCCGGAGGCTATCAGCCCTCGACCGGCACGTGGAAATCGATCACCGCGCCGGGCCGCGTGGGTTCGAACCTGCCGTCGTAGAGCTCGAAGTCCGGGCTGTCGGCCAGCTTGAGTCCCGAGGCCGGGATCAGCTGGCCCCAGATGGTCGCCATCGCGTTCTTCACCTGCGGGTGCAGCGCCGATCCGTCGAGCGTGATGCGGAACACCGCATAGGTCGCGGCCGGGATGCGCTTCTCGCTGAAGCCCGCGGGCAAGGTGCTGCCGGGCGCAATGCCCACGCCCGCCATGTAGTCGAAGCTGCCCTCCTCCCGGTCGACGCTCCAGACCGCGCCGTAGGTGGCCCAGCTCGGTTCCTGGCCCTTGAACGGCAAGGCGCCGATCAGCGCGGACCACAGCTGCGGAATCTCGGCGCGGCTCTCCTGGTCGAAGCGCCGGGCCGGGCCGGCGATGCTGAAGGCCTCGAGGCGCACGAGGTCGGGCAGCCGGGTCACGACGGTGGAGGTGCTGGTGGGCAGGTTCATGGGATATTGGCCTTCGATGGGTGTGAGCGCGAAGCCGGCGCGGAAGCGGCCGGGCGACACGCCGAAGATGCGCTTGAACGCGCGGGTGAATGCTTCCTGCGACTCGAAGCCGCAATCGAGCGCGAGCTCGACGAGCTTGAGCTCCGGCTCGTCGCAGAGCCGGCGCGCGCCGCGCACCAGCCGGCGGCCACGCACATACGCCATCACGCTGCGGCCCATGCGCGCGGTGAAGAGCCGCGAGAAGTGATACGGCGACAGTCCCGCCTGCTGCGCGATGCGATCGAGCGTGAGCGTGTCGTCGAGCCGCGCCTCGATCCAGGCGATGAGCTCGGCGATCAGGTCGGGGGTGGGTCGGTCCATGCCGCGATCATCGGCCACGCGGGCGCGGCGCGTCCTGACCGAACTTGCTGTCCGGCCCTTCGCGTTCCCTAGATCAGCCGCCGGATCGGCTTGCGCTTCCACACGCCGTGGAAGTACAGCGCCTGCAGCCCCAGCGCCACCAGGTAGGTCAGCGGATAGGCGACCCAGACGCCGCGCAAGCCGAGCGCCTGCTGCAGCACCCAGGCCAGCGGAAACAGCAGCACGGCCAGGCAACCCAGCGAGATCGCCGTGGGCACGCGCACGGTGCCGGCCGCGCGCATCACGCTCGTGAACACGCTCGCCATGCCGAAGGCCACGCTGCCCCAGACCGTGATGCGCAGCACCGAGGCCGCGAGCTCGATCACGACGGGGTCGTTGCTGAACAGGCTCACCGCGAGCGGCGCCGCCAGCGACACCAGCGCGGCCAGCCCGGCCGTGAGCGCGAGGTTCATCCACAGGCCCACGCGCTTCACATGGTCGATCTCGTCCAGGCGGCCGGCACCGATGGCCTGCGCCGCGAACACCGAGGCGGCGATGGCGATCGACATCGCCGGGAACTGCACATAGGCCATCACCTGGCCCACCGTGCCCCAGGCGGCCGTCGCGCCGGGGCCATGACGGTTCACGAGCGACAGCAGCATCGCGTCGGCCAGCGAACTCGTGATGAAGAAGAGCCCGGTGGGCACGCCGAGCCGCGCCACCGTCGCGAGCACGGGCGCGTTCCAGCGCAGGTGCGCGCGCAGCTTCGCGGGCGCGAGCAGGCTGTCTTTGCGATGCAGATGCCAGCCCAGCCACAGCACGGCCAGCGCGTTGCCCGTCATGCTGGCCCAGGCCGCGCTCTGGGTGCCGAGCCGCGGCAGCCCGAGCCAGCCGAGGATGAAGGCCGGCGTCAGCAGCACCCAGACCGAGGACGCCACGGCGAGCGCCTTGAGTGGCGTCACCGTGTCGCCCAGGCCGCGCAGCAGCGCCGCCAGCATCAGGTGCACGAACAGCACAGGCATCGCGGCGAACAGCACGCGCGCATAGCCCACGGCATCGGCGAGCACGTCGCCCGGCGTGCCCAGCGCCTGCAGCACCGGGCCGATCCCCGCCGCGCCGATGCCCGCGATGACGCACGACAGCAGCAAGGTGCCCAGCAGCACCGAGCCCGCGATGCGTCGCACCTTGTCCGTGTCGCGCGCGCCCCAGGCCTGGCCCACGAGCACCGAGGCACCCGTGCCCAGCCCGATCGCGAAGGCCATGCAGCACATGAAGAGCGGAAAGAAGCTGACCGCCGCGGCCAGCGCACGCGTGCCGAGCAGCTTGCCCAGGTAGATGGTGATGGCCGTGCCGCCGAGCGCCTGCAGCACGTTGGTCAGGACCAGCGGTCCGAGGAAGACCAGGAAGCGTTGCCAGAGGGGGCGTGTGGAAGTGGACTCCATGGGGGGCGGATCGTAGCGCGCGCCCTGCCCCGGCCTTCGGCGTGGCTCAGCGGTCGTCGTCGTGCCACGCCGGGCCGGGCGTGCCCACCCTGCGCCGCGAGCGCGTGCGCAGGGTGATCGAGTAGCGCAGCGCCGGCGTCGGCGCAATCGCGTGCTGCCATTCCCAGCGCGCGGCGCCGCGCAGCAGGTAGATCGAGCGCGGCTCGATCCCCAGCTGCACCATGGGATCGTTGGCCGCGTAGTGGCCGTCGCGCCGGTAGGGCCGCAGCTGCATCACGGCGTCGCCGCGCAGCGAGATGCCGACGATGTGCTCGAAGTCGGGCACGTCGCGGTGCCAGCCCAGCGGCGTGCCGGGCTGGTACTCGGAAATCAGCGCATGGGTGAGCTCGGCCTCGTCGATGCCGGCCCAGGCCGCGGCGCGGCGCCTCAGCGGATGCAGCGATTCGGGCAGCGGCGCACCGGGCAGCAGCCGGTTGGCGTCGAAGTCGTAGCGGCCGCCGAAGCCGATGCCGCGGCGGCGCGCGGTGTAGGCCTTGTAACGCATCTCGCGCAGCGTGAAGCCGCCGACGATGGCCAGCAGCTCGGCCTCCTCGGCGGGGCTCAGGAACTCCGGCGCATAGCGCAGCCCGTCGATGGCCGCGACCGGCGCGGCGCCGAACAGGTCGGGCTGCGCGTCGTGCTCGATGCGTCTAGCGGCGCGCATCGTCGCCCCTCCCCGGCCCACCTTGGTCACCTTGGCCGCCAAGGCGCACCTCCCACCAGCGCGGCAGCAGCTCGCGGATCTCGGCGCGCGAGAAGCGGTCGTCGAGCAGGTGCAGCACGCCCTCGTCCTGCTCGGTGCGGATCACGCGCCCCGCGGCCTGCACCACCTTCTGCAGGCCCGGGTAGAGGTAGGTGTACTCGTAGCCCTTGCCGAAGCGCGCGTCCATGCGCTCGCGCGTGATCTCGTTGAGCGCGTTGTACTGCGGCAGCCCGAGGCTCGCGACGAAGGCACCCACGAGGCGCGTGCCCGGCAGGTCGATGCCCTCGCCGAAGGCGCCGCCGAGCACCGCGAAGCCGATGCCGCGGCCGCCGACGGCGAAGCGCTCGACGAAGGCCTGGCGGTCGGCCTCGGGCATGCCGCGGGTCTGGCTCCACACGGGCACCTCGGGATGCCGCGCGACGAAGGCGGCGCAGGCCTGCTCGAGGTAGTCGAAGCTGCTGAAGAAGGCCAGGTAGTTGCCGGGCCGGCGCGCGTACTGGCTGCCGATGATGCCGGCCACGCTGCGCAGCGAGTGCGCGCGGTCGCGCCAGCGCGTGGAGACATCCATCGCCACCTCGACATGGAGCTGGCGGCCGCTGAACGGCGAGGCTACGTCGAGCACGGCCACGTCCTCGGGCAGGCCCAGCGCATCGCGGTAGAACGGAAATGGCGAGAGCGTGCCCGAGAAGCAGACGGCCGAGGCGGCATCGGCGAAGCGGCCTTCGAGAAAGGGCGCGGGCACGAGGTTGCGGATGGCCAGCCCGCGCGAGCCGTTCGGCCCCAGCGTGCGCTCGAACACCGAGTGGTCGCCGAAGCTCTCGGCCAGCCGCGCGAAATGCAGCGCGTCGAAGAAGAAACGCTGCAGCGGGCCCTGCGCCGCATCGGGCGTGGCCGCGAAGTGCTCGGCCATCGCGGTGTTGGCGGCCTGCAGGCTGCGCGCGAAGCGCTCGGGGATCTCGTCGGCGGTCTCGTAGTCGA
>NZ_JBZAYE010000241.1:0-10130 GCF_058244205.1 Variovorax sp. 20P10.2.4 | reverse complement strand
GTGGCCGCGCCGCCGCCGGTCGCGAATGCCGCCGAGGAAGACCGCATGCAGCAGACCGTGCGCGCACGCGACGATGGCGCGGATGCCCTGCGCAAATACCTCGCGGGGCTGCGCAAGGCGATCCAGGGCAAGCTGGTCTATCCGGCCGAGGCGCGCGAGGCCGGCTATGTGGGCGCGCCGACGATCCGCTTCACGCTGACGGAGGAAGGGAACATCCTCTCGGGCTCGCTGGCGGTGGCGAAGAGCAGCGGCTACCCGGTGCTCGACGAGAGCGCCATGCGGGCGGCACAGGCCGGTGCGCCGTTCGAGAAGCCACCGCGGCGGATGGAAGTGGCGATCGCTATCGGGTTCGTTCAGGAACGGCAGTGATTCTTGGATTTCTGTTCGGGGGGCGTGCACAGGACAGCGGGTACTTCCCTCCGCGAATGTCCCCCGGCCTTCGGCCTCCTCCTTGATTTCGCTGCGGGAAGCACCCGCTGCCCTGTGCACGGGAAGCGCTCGGGTTGTGCGGCCGGTTCTTTGGTTCCGGGATATTGAAGGGGCTGCAACACGCCATTGCAGAGATGCCAATTCCCAGCGGACGATGTTCCGCTCATGATCGGTCTCCGCCGCCTTCGCGGTACCTCACCGACCCGAGACACCATGGCCCCCCAGGACATCGCCGGCATCCGCATCCCCGACAGCAGGCTCGCGCGCGAGCTGACCCAGTTCATCCGCGACACCGAAAGCGACCTGCTCTTTCACCACTCGGCCCGCGTCTACTGCTGGGGCGTGCTGGCGGGCGATCGCAAGGGCTTGAAGTACGACCCCGAGCTGCTCTATGCGGCCGCCATGTTCCATGACATCGGCCTCACCTCGCGCTACGAAAGCAGCCAGCTGCGCTTCGAGGTGGACGGCGCCAACGCCGCGCGCGATTTCCTGCAAGGGCACGGAATCTCCGAGCGCGACATCGAGACGGTGTGGAATGCGGTCGCGCTGCACACCACGCCGGGCATCCCGCAGTTCATGCGCGCGGAGATCGCGCTCGTCCAGGCAGGCGCCGGCATGGACGTGGCCGGCCGCGGCTACGACGACTACAGCGATGCGCAGCGCGAAGCGGTCGTGCGCGCCTTTCCGCGCGAGGCCGATTTCAAGCACGGCATCATCGAGGCCTTCTACCAGGGGCTCAAGCACCGTCCCGACAGCACCTTCGGCACCTTCAACGACGACGTGCTGGCGCACAAGGATCCGCATTTCCATCGCGCGGACATGTGCAGCATCATCCATGCGTCGAAGTGGCATGGCTGAGGCGCCGTCCTCTTTCCTGTTTTCCAGCGCGCTGCACGAGAATCGCGCGCATGCATACGACGATCACAGGGCTGGTGCTGGCAATCTCGATGGCAGCTTGCGCGCAAGCCGCCCCCGACAGTCCGAGCGTGAACGCCAAGGCCGCCGCGCCCGCCAAGGCCACGGCGAACCTGAGCGCCTACAACCACACGCCGGACTACATCCACGAGTACTGGGTCAACGGCCAGTTCGGCGCCAACGCATTCGCCTATGGGGGCGGCGGCAGCTTCGTGTGCTGCATCGTGTACCCGCGGCAATGGACACCCGGCCTGACCGCGGTCGTGCGCTGGAGGACGAGCAACTCCGATCCCAAGGGACCGCTGAACGAGGCGTGGCACGAGAAGACCGTGCCGATCGACCGCTATGACCGCACCGGGTCGACGATGAACGTGCACTTCCTGCCCGGCAACGAGGTTCGGCTGGTCATCAGCAATTCCGACGCCTATGTGCCCGACTATCCGGGCCCGCGCGGGCCCCGGAAACCCGCGGGCTTCAAGTTTTGAGACGGCATGAACGAGGCGGGTCGCGCAGCAAGGCCATGAAGGCCTCCGCAATGATCCGCCTCGCCCTTGGTTTGAGCCTGCTCGGTCCCGCGTTGGCGTTCGCCGGCACGCCCCTGTCTTGCGATCTGGGCACGCCCGGCACGCCGCGGGTCGTCGAGGTCCTGCGTACCGATGCCATCGCGGGCTCCCATGTCTACCACCTGCGCAAAGGCAAGGCGTCCGTGCGGCCGATGTTCGACGGCGAGGCCGAGGACTCGCGCGGTTCGGAGGTCCGCATCCGCTGTGCCGGCCGGACGCGCCGCGCGCTGGTGGTGATGGGGGATTTCATGTCGGCCGGCTATCCGCGCGGCATGGTCATGGTCCACGACGCGGTCGGACAGCGCTTCCAGCGCTTCGATTTCGCCGAGCGCAATGCGCCGCGCTGGCTGTACCTGGGCAAGACCGAAACCCTGCTGGTGTTCCTGCCCGGTGGCCGGCTCGAGACGGCGCATCGCTATCTGATCCAGCGCTTCGTCGACGGCGACAAGCCGGGCGGCACCGAAGCGATCGACAGCGTTCGGCCGAACGCCAAGGGCTACGAAGTGATCGAACTGGGGCGCTAGTTCGGCGCCTTCACGCCGGCTCGAGGGCGCCTCTTCCCGCATGCACCCGATCGTCCTCGTTTCGATGGCGTGGTTCTTCATCCCGCGACGAGCTTGCGGGCCGCGGCGCGCCCTCTTCTCACGCCCGCGCCCACTGCCGCTGCACGGCCCCCGCCCCCTGGTGGCTCGCGAGCTTCGCGTACACGCCTTGCCGCCGCAGCAGCTCGTCGTGCGTGCCGGCTTCCGCCAGCGTGCCGTTCTCCAGCACCAGGATCAGGTCGGCATCGCGGATGGTCGACAGCCGATGCGCGATCACGAGGGTGGTCCGGTGCCGCATCAGCGCATCGAGCGCGCCGCGCACCTGCAGCTCCGACAGCGTGTCCAGGTGCGAGGTGGCCTCGTCGAGGATCAGCACCGGTGCGTTCTTGAGGAAGGCGCGCGCGATCGAGATGCGCTGGCGCTGGCCGCCCGACAGCTGCATGCCGCGTTCGCCGACGCGCGTGGCCAGGCCCTCGGGCAGGGTGCGCACGAAGTCCGTCAAGGCGGCGCGGTCGAGCGCGAGCGCCAGTTCCTCGCCGCTGGCATCGGGGCGCGCCAGGCGGATGTTGGCCTCGAGCGTGTCGTTGAACAGGTAGGTGTCCTGCGACACCAGCGCGACGCGTTCACGCAGGCCGTCGAGCCGCAGCTCGCGCACGTCCACGCCGTCGAGCTTCACGCTGCCCTGGCGCGGATCCCAGAAGCGCAGCAGCAGGCTCGCCACGGTGCTCTTGCCGGCACCCGAGGCGCCGACCACGGCCACGGTGGCACCGGCCGGGACCTCGAAGCCGAGTTCGTGCAGGGTGTCCTGCGCCTTGCCCGGATAGGCGAAGCAGATGCGCTCGAAGGCCAGCGACAGGCCGTGGGTGGCCGTCGGCGGCGGCAGCGGGCCGTCGACCACGGGCTCGGGCTCGCTCTCGACCACGTGCAGGCGGCGCGTGGCCGCGATGGTGTCGGCCAACTGGCGGCTGACCTGCGAGATCTCCGACACCGGCAGGAAGGTGGCGAGCGCGATCAGCACCAGCAGCGGCAGCATGCCGGCCGGCAAGGCGCCGCTCGCGACCTGCAGCGCGCCGACCACGGCCACGGCCAGGCCGCCCAGGCCCATCGCGATCTCGAACCAGGCGGTCTGGCGCGACAGGTCGTTCAGGATGTCCAGGCGCCGCGCGCGGCTGCGGTCCGCCACCTCGAGGAACTGCGCGCGGCGCCGGTCCGTGGCCTGGAAGGCGGTCAGGTCGGCCAGGCCCTGGATGGTCTCGGCGGTATGGGCGCTCATCTCGCCCAGCGCATGGCGGGCGCGGTCGCCGAGCGCATCGACCTGGCGACGGCCCCGGATCGGCGACACCAGCGCATAGGCCAGGAACGGCAGCAGCGCCAGCGCCACGGGCCAGCTGTAGAGCGCGAGAAAACCCAGCACCGACAGCGGCACCAGCACCGAGACGATGGCCGGCGCGATGGTGTGGGCGTAGAAGTACTCGACCATCTCCACGTCGTGCGTGGCCAGCGCGACCAGGTCGCCCGAGCGGCGCTGCAGCAGGTAAGCCGGTGCCAGCCGCTCGAGCTTGTCGTAGAGCTTGACGCGCATGTCGGCCAGCAGCTGGTAGGCCATGGCGTGCGCCAGCCACGATTCGAGCCAGTGGAACAGCGCGGCCAGCGGCGCCGCGACCAGCAGGCCGACGATCAGCGCCGAGGTGTCGCGGTCGTCGCGGATCGCGGCCACCACCAGCGCGCTGAGCACGCCGACGCCGATGAAGGCCGCGACGCGCGCCACGCCCAACAGGATGGTGGCGATCAGCGTGCCGCGCCAGGGCCGCACCACCGACAGCAAGGTGGCGAGCGTGGGCTTCCAGCCGACCTTCTCGGCGTCGGCATCGAGCGGGCGCAGCGCGGGACCGCGATCGCCCTCCTCTTCCGTGGCCACGCGTCGCGCCGACGCGGCCTGCGGCTCGAGGGGCGCGGGCGCCGCGCCGGCCAGGCCCACGGCCTGTTCGTGCATCAGGCGGTGGTAGAGGCCCCGCTGCTGCATCAGCACCGCATGCCGGCCCTCTTCGACCACGCGCCCCTGATCGAGCACCAGGCAGCGGTCGGCGCCGATGATGCTGGCCAGGCGGTGCGCGAGGATCAGCGTGGTGCGGCCGACCATCAGCCGGTCCAGCGCCTGCTGGATCAGCGCCTCGTTCTCGGTGTCGACCGAGGACAGCGCCTCGTCGAGGATCAGGATCGGGGCGTCGCGCAGCAGGGCACGCGCGATCGCCACGCGCTGGCGCTGGCCGCCCGAGAGCTGCAGCCCGCGCTCGCCGACCTGGGTGGCGTAGCCCTGCGGCAGCGCCATGATGAAGTCGTCGATGTTGGCGGCCCGCGCCGCGGCGCGCACCTGCTCGTGGGTGGCGTCGGGCCGGCCCAGCCGCAGGTTGTCGTCGAGCGTGCCGTGGAACAGCGTGATGTCCTGGCTCACCAGCGCCATGTGGCCCAGCAGGGTCTGCGTGGCCAGGCCGTTGACGTCGTGGCCGCCCACGCGCACCGTGCCCGACTGCGGCACGAACTCGCGCAGCAGCAGCCGCACGATGGTGGACTTGCCGGCCCCGCTCGGGCCCACGATGCCCACGCGCTCGCCGGCCTCGATGCGGAACGACAGGCCGTGGTGGGCGGCGCGCTGCGGCGAGTAGGAGAAGGTCACGCCGTCGAATTCGATGGTGGGCGCCAAGTGCGTGGGTCCGGCGGCGTTCGGCGCTGTGTCGGGCGAGGCGGTCGGCGCTTGCGCATCCATCAGCGCATGGATGCTCGCCGCGGCCGATTGGCCCAGCATTCCCCGGTGCAGCACGGAGCGCAGCTCGCGCAGCGGACGGAAGATCTCGGTGCCGGCCATCAGCACGATCAGCAGGGCCTCCACGCTCATGTCGCCGGCCGTCACGCGCCAGGCGCCCAGGGTCAGCGCCAGCGCGGCACCGAGTGCCACGCCGAGGTCGCTGATGCCGCGCGTCAGCAGGCTCACCGACAGCACCCAGAAGGTGTTGTCCGAGAGCTTGCGCGCGCGGGCCGCGAGGCGCTCGCCCCAGGTCTTGCCCTGGCCGTAGGCCTTCAGCGTGGGCAGGCCCTGCACGGCATCGAGGAACTCCTCGCCGAAGGCATTGAGCGAGCGCGTGCGCGCCAGGCTCGCGCGGCTGTCGAGCATGTGGACGGCCATGGGACCGAACAGCGCGAACAGCGCCGCGACCAGGAAGACGAGCGCGGTCGGCAGGTCCCAGAAGGCGATGACCGCGAAGATGGCGAACGGTGCCGCGGCCGCGATCACGACCTGCGGCAGGTACTGGCCGAAGAAGGTCTGCAGCTGTTCGACGCCATCGACCACCGTCAGCATCACGCCGCCGGTGCGCTGGTTGGCGAACCAGGCCGGGCCCAGCGCCACGATGCGGTCGTACAGCCGCGCGCGCAGCGCCTGCTGCACCTCGGCCGAGGAGCGGTTGGCCTGCACCGTGCGCAGATGATCGAACAGCGCGCGCAGCAGCACCATCGCGCCCGCGCAGGCCGCCGGCGCGATCCAGTCGCCGTGGGGTGCGCCGTCGAACACGCGCGCCAGCAGCTGGCCGAGGAACACATAGCGCGCGATGCCGGCCGCCAGCGCCAGCAGGCCGAGCACGATGCCCCCCGCCATGCGCAGGCGCAGGCCCGCCGTCAATTGCCAAAGTCGAATATCGAAATACATGTTGGTGCGATCGGTTCTTCCTGTAAGGCCGTCATCGTCATGCATCGCGCCACGCGGCGAAAGCGATGGTTTTTCAATCCTGGGTTGAGATAGATTGCACCCTTTGCCGCTCCACCCTCCCCCATGCCACCACTGGCTGCCTTGCGCGCCTTCGAAGCCGTTGCCCGACTGGGCAGCCTGAGCCGCGCCGCGTCCGAACTCCACGTCACGAAGAGCGCCATCAGCCACCAGCTGCGCGCGCTCGAGGAAGACCTCGGCGTGACCCTGCTGCATCGCGGCGGCACGGTGCGCCGCGCGCGAACCACCGAGGCCGGCGCCGCGCTGCTGGTGTCGGTGCAACAGGCGTTGACCCTGCTCGAGACCGCCTGCCGCGACACGCGCGCCGGTGCCCATGGCCGGCGGCGCAACAGCCTCAACATCTCGGCCAATCCCTCGCTCGCGGCGCTGTGGCTGGCGCCGCGGATCGGGCGCTTCATCGAGCTGCATCCCGACATCGACATCCAGCTGTTCCTGCATGCCAGCCAGGACCCCGCATGGGACGCGCAGGACATCGACCTCGCGTTCCTGCACGTGCGCGCGCTGGGCCCGCACCTCGCGGCGCCGGGCGACATCCCGCTGATGACCGAGACCGTGGTGCCGGTGTGCAGCCCCTCGCTGGTCGCGCCCGCCGAGCGCGACGACCCGCGCGTGTTCGCGCGCCACCGCTGGCTCGAGGAGAAGCACATCGACAGCCCCGAGACCGACTGGCGCACCTGGCGCCCCCGGCTGGGCCTGCCCGACAGCGTGAGCCACGACCCGCTGGTGCTCAGCGGCCTGAGCACCGTGGTGGCGGCCGCCGCCGCGGGCGTGGGCATCGCGCTGGGGCGTGCGCCGCTGGTCGACGAGGAACTGGCGCGCGGCCGGCTGGTGGCGCTGACGCCGGGCCTGCGCATGGCCGGCTCATGGGGCTACGTGATGCGCGTGCGTGCCAATCGGCCGATGGATGCGTCGCTGCCGACGCTGGTGGAGTTCCTCACCGAGGAGGGGCGGCGCGCTCCTGCGTGGTGAGGCCGGGCGGCGGCGCGATCCACCGCGTCGGATGCGGCATCAGGACTCCTGATCCTCCACCAGGAATCGCACGACCCTCTGCATGAGCTTCCCGACCTCCTCCTTGTTCATCTTCGGATTGCCGACGGCCCGGAACACCAGGCCGTCGGACATGGCAACGATCACGTCGATCGTCGCTTCCAGCTCGGCCGCGGAGAGCCCGCGTGACGACGGAATCGCCTTGACGACGCCTTCGATCTTTTCGTGGATCGCTCGATCGGCGCGCTGGAAGAACTTCGCCACGCTCCTGTTCCGGGCGGACTCGGCCAGGATCTCGAGTTCGAGGGGCACGTAACGGGGATCGGTGCGCGTGCGCACCGCATGGCGCATATCCTCGACCAGCGCATCGGCGGGGCCCGCGACCCGGCTGCGTTCCTCGATATGGGACAGGTGCTCGAAGGCACGTCGCGGGCGTTCTTCCCGCGCCGATGCCGTTCGTGCCCGGCACCGAGGGCGTCGGCGTGGTCGTCGCGGTCGGCGCGGAGGTCACGGACATCGTGCCGGGCGACCGCGTCGCCTACCGCAGCGCCAGCGGAACCTATGCGCAGGAGTGCCTGGTGCAGGCGGACCATGTCATTGCCGTGCCCGACGACATCGACGATCTGCAGGTCGCCGCCATCCTGTCCAAGGGCCTGTCCGCCTGGTGCCTGCTGTTCAAGGCGCGGCCGATCGCGGCGGGCGACACCCTCCTCTATCACGGCGCCACGGGCGGCGTGGGGCATATCGCATGCCGATGGGCCAGGTCGCTCGGCGCGCGCGTGATCGGCACGGTCGGTTCGGCCGGCAAGATGGCCGTGGCCCGCGCCAACGGTTGCGACGAGGTCATCGACTACAGCGAGGAAGATTTCGTGGCCCGGGTGCTCGAATTGACGGCGGGCCAGGGCGTCGATGTCGTCTATGACGGCGTCGGCAAGAAGACATTCCTGCCGTCGCTCGATTGCCTGCGGCCGTTGGGATCGATGGTGAGCTTCGGTTTCAGTTCGGGCCCGACGCCGCCCGTCGATGCCAGCCTCCTGATGGCCAAGGGTTCGCTGTTCCTCACGGGGCTGTCGTCCTCCCACTACCTGATGACCCGCGAAGCCTTGCTGGCGGGCGCCGACGCGCTGTTCGACGCATTCAGGTCGGGCCGCATCACCGCCGCCATCGATCGCAGCTATCCGCTGAAGGACGCCGCCGCGGCCCACCGCGCCATCGCGGCGCGCGAAGTCATGGGCTCGGTCGTTCTCATTCCTTGACGCGCGGACAGTTTCAATCACGACAGTGGAAGGACACGGACCCATGGCCATCGGAATCATTGGAGCGGGCAGGATCGGAAAGGCGCTCGCGGCGCAGTTCACGCGGGCCGGCTACGAGGTCGTCCTCGCCAACAGCCGGGGGCCGGATTCGCTGGCCGACTTCGTCGGGCAGCTCGGCCCCAGGGCACGCGCGGGCACGTCAGCCGAGGCCGCCGCCGAACCGACGGTGGTCCTCGCACTTCGATGGAGCCATCTTCCCGAGGCCCTGCCGACCCTGGGATCGCTGGCCGGAAAAATCGTCATCGACACCAGCAACCCGTACCTGGAGAGGAACGGCCAGCTCGTCGTCGCCGACCTTCGTGGCCGCAGCTCGAGCGAGATCGTGGCCGATCTCGTTCCGGGCGCCAGGCTGGTCAAGGCCTTCAACACGCTGCCGGCGGCACTGCTCGCGGAAGACCCGCAACAGCAGGGCGGGCGACGCGTGATCTTCGTGTCGGGCGATCACGTGGATGCGAATGCGCAGGTGGCGTCGATGATCGCCACCGTGGGCTGGGTGTCGATCGAGCTCGGGGGCTTGTCGACCGGCGGCAGGCTGCAGCAAGGGCGCGGTCCGTTCTCAGGCCTCGATCTGCTGCGTCGAGGCTGAGGGCGCCGACCTTCAGATGTGTTGTCGGCGAGCCAGTGTCCCCAGCCGCCGAACCCCCTCCTCGATCCGCTCGCTCCAGCTCCAGCCGGCGCTCAGTCGCAGGCAGTTGCGAAAGCGCCGGCTGGCCGAGAAGACATCGCCCGGCGCGAAGCAGATGCCGAGCTCGAGCGCCGCGTCGAACAGCGCGCGCGAGTCGAAACCGCGCGGCAGTTCGACCCACAGCGCGAAGCCCCCGGCAGGCCGGCTGACGCGTGTCTCGGCCGGAAAACTGGCCTCGATGGCGCGGGTCAGGTGCCGCAGGTTTTCTTCGAGCAGGCGGCGCAATCGGCGCATGTGCGCGTCGTAGGCGCCGCTGGCCAGGAAGTCCGCGAGCGCGACCTGCGGCAGCACCGGGCTGCAGAGACTGAAGGCGAGCTTGCGATCGACCACCTGCTGCGCGTACTTGCCGGGCGCGATCCAGCCCACGCGGTAGCCGGGCGCGAGGCTCTTCGAGAACGAGCTGCAGTAGAGGGTGTTCGCGCCGCCGTCGAGCGCGATGAAGGGCGTGGGCCGCTCGCGCGCGAAGTGGATGTCGCCGTAGACGTCGTCCTCGACCAGCGGCACGTCGTGCCGCGCGAGCAAGGCCAGCAGTTCGCGCTTGCGTGCATCGGGCATCGACACGCCCAGCGGATTGCTGAAGCTCGACGACAGCAGGCAGGCCGCGACCGGGCCGGCGTCGAGCAGCCGCGCGAAGGCCTCGATGTGGATGCCCTCGACGGGATCGGTGGGCAGCTCCAGCACCTTGAGGCCGAGCACCTCGAGCGTGTGGAGAAAGCCGAAGTAGGTCGGCGACTCCACCGCGATGGTGTCGCCGGGCCTGGCGACGGCGCTCAGCGCGAGCGTGAAGGCTTCGGTGCAGCCGTTGGTGATGACCACGTCGTCGGGCGACAGCGCATGCCCGATGCGCATCGCGCGCCGCGAGATCTCGCGGCGCAGCCGCGGGTCGCCGCGCGGCGTGCCGTAGACGTTGTGGCG
>NZ_JBZAYE010000240.1:0-10153 GCF_058244205.1 Variovorax sp. 20P10.2.4 | reverse complement strand
CACGGCCACGGTCGAGCGCCGCACCTTCCTCGGCGACCGCGTGCAACTGCAGTTGCGCGTGGCCGACCAGCCGCAGATGCTCCTGGCCGACACCGCGCGCGACACGCCCTACGGCATCGGCGATGCCGTCGCGCTTCGCATCCACCCCGACCGATTGATGAGCCCGCAGGACACCCGCGCATGACCGCCACGACCCACGACACCTTCCTGGTCCAGCTCACCGACCTGCACATCCGCGAGCCGGGCCGGCTGGCCTATGGCCGCATCGACACCGCGCCCTACCTCGAGCGCGCGGTGCAGTCGGTGCTCGCGCTGCGACAGGCGCCCGACGCGGTGGTGATCACCGGCGACCTCACCGACTTCGGCCGTGCCGCCGAGTACGAGCACCTCGCGCGCCTGCTGGCCCCGCTCGAGGCACGGGGCATCCCTGTCCACCTGATGCCCGGCAACCACGACGACCGCGACCAATTGCGCCGCAGCTTCCCCGGCCACGCCTACCTCGGCGACGGCGGCGACACCGACGGCTTCGTGCAGTACACGCTGCGCGTCGGCGCGCTGCGGCTGATCGCGCTCGACACCGTGGTGCCTGGCGCCAGCCATGGCGCGCTGTGCGAGAAGCGGCTGGCCTGGCTCGAGGCCCGGCTCGGCGAGAGCCGGCGCGAGCCGGTGGTGGTCGCGATGCACCATCCGCCGTTCCAGACCCTGATCGGCCACATGGACGAGATCGGCCTGCTCGAGGGCGCGGCGGAACTCGAGGCCCTGATCGCGCGTCATCCCAACGTGGAACGCGTGATCTGCGGCCACCTGCACCGCGCCATCGACGTGCGCTTCGGCGGCACCCTCGCCTCGACCGCGCCCGCGCCCGCGCACCAGGTCTGCCTCGACCTCGCGCCCGACGCGGCCTCGGCCTGGACGCTCGAGCCCCCGGGCTTCCGCGTGCATGCCTGGTCGCCAACGGCGGGCCGGCTGGTCACGCACCTCGCGGCTTCCGGGCATTTCGAGGGGCCGTACCCGTTCCACGACAACGGCGCGTTGATCGACTAGGACCCCGGCTGGCCTGCACCGGCCACATGTGGAGAATGGGGGGTCGACGCAAAACCGAATCAGAACGAAAAGAAAGGATCAAGCCCGACACCCATGAAGCATCTTCTGAACCTGCTGGCGGCCGTCGCCCTGCTGGTGTGGGGCACGCACCTCGTGCGCACCGGCGTTCTTCGCGTGTTCGGCGCCAACCTGCGCAAGATCCTCGTGCAGAGCATGCGCAACCGATTCACGGCCGCCCTCTCGGGCATCGGCGTCACGGCCCTGGTGCAATCGAGCACCGCCACCTCGCTGATGACCTCCTCCTTCGTCGGCCAGGGCCTGGTCACGCTGCCCGCGGCGCTGGCCGTGATGCGCGGCGCCGACGTCGGCACGGCGCTGATCTCGGTGCTGTTCTCGGCCGACCTGTCCTGGCTCTCGCCGATGTTCATCTTCGTGGGCGTGGTGCTGTTCATCACCCGCTCGGCCACGGTCGCCGGGCGCGTGGGCCGCGTCTTCATCGGCCTGGGCCTGATGCTCCTGGCCCTCCAGCTGGTGGTCGAAGCCACCGAGCCGCTGTTCTCCTCGGCCGCCGTGCGCGCCCTGCTGGCCTCGATCAGCAGCGACGTGCTGCTCGAGATCACCATCGGCGCCGTGCTGGCGATCGTGGCCTATTCGAGCCTCGCGGTGGTGCTGCTGGTGGCGACCATGGCCAATTCGAACGTGGTGCCGCTGGACGTCGCGCTCGGCCTGGTGCTCGGCGCCAACCTCGGCAGCGGCCTGCTCGCGGTGCTGACCACCGCCAAGTCGGCGATTCCGGTGCGGCAGGTGACCATCGGCAACCTGCTGTTCAAGGCCCTGGGCGTGGCGATCGTCGCACCCTTCGTCGGGCTCTGGATTCGCCACGTGCAGCCGCAATTGCCCACGCCCACGCACGGCGTGGTGCTGTTCCACCTGGCCTTCAACATCGTCATCAGCGTCGGCTTCATCGGCCTCACGCAGATGGTCGCGAACCTGGTGACGCGCATGCTGCCCGAGCCCGCGCCCTCGACCGCCTCGCTGCGGCCGCACCACCTCGACCCCTCGGCGCTGTCGACACCCACGCTCGCGATCTCCAATGCCGCGCGCGAGGCGCTGCACCAGGCCGACATCGTGGAGACGATGCTGATCGGCGTGCTCGACGTGATCCGCCGCAACGACCTCAAGCTCGCGCAGGAGCTGCGCCAGCTCGACGACACGGTGGACGAGCTCTATTCGGCGATCAAGTACTACATGACGCGCATCTCGCGCGAGGCCCTCGGCGAGGAGGAGAGCCGGCGCTGGACCGACATCATCAGCTTCACGATCAACATGGAGCAGATCGGGGACATCATCGAGCGGGTGATCCAGGACGTGGAGGACAAGAAGATCAAGCCGCAGCGCAACTTCTCGGAAGCCGGCATGGCGGAGATCGTCGAGCTGCATGGGCGGCTGGTGGCGAATCTGCGGCTGTCGATGAGCGTGTTCCTGAACGGGAATGTTCGGGATGCGCAGAAGCTGCTCGAGGAGAAGGCTCGGTTTCGGGATCTGGAGCGGGCTTATGCGACGACGCACCTGGATCGTTTGTCGGATCGGACGACGTTGAGCATCGAGACGAGTTCATTGCATATCGATCTGATCAGTGATTTGAAGCGGATCAATTCGCATATCTGTTCTATTGCTTATCCGATCTTGGAGTCGGCTGGGGCGTTGGCGCCTTCTCGGTTGAAAGAGTCTCGGTTGGGGAAGATCGAAGGCTGAGTTTTGTATTGAAGCCGTTGGCCGGGTCTCGCCCCGGCGGGCGAGTCACTTTCTCTTGTCTCGCCAAGAGAAAGTAACCAAAGAGAAGGCGACCCCGCTGTCTGTGTCCCTCCGCTTCGCTGCGGGCAACCTGCGGTGCTCGGAGAAAGCAGGGGTCCGCAGAACTCGCTCCACTTCGTTGCGCTCAGACAGCTGCGGCCCTTATCCCGCTTTCTCCTGCGCTCCTCGGCACAGCCAGAGGGGATGAGGGTCAACGCGCCATGGCGCGTCCTTGTGTGGGGTGCAGGAATGCTTCCGCTCCGGGTCTTCTTTCGAGGCCGAGCGAAGCGAAGGCCTGTCGGGTATCTGTGGCCGAGCGCAGCGATGGCCCGACCCACCCCCTCTGGCTGCGCCGAGGAGCGCAGCGTTTCGCGGATAAGGGCTCGCAGCTGTCTGAGCGCAGCGCAGCGGAGCGAGTTCTGCGAGACCCCGCGAAACGCGAGCACCGCAGGTTGCCCGTAGCGAAGCGAAGGGTCGCAGACAGTGGGGTCGCCTTTTCTTTGCCTACTTTCTTTTGGCGAAGCAAAAGAAAGTAGGTCCGCCGCCGGGCGGAATTCCCGGCTCCTGCCGCCGCAAAGGCAAACGCTATTTAGAAGAAACAGCCCCCACAACAGCAGAAGGCTCAGCAACCCCAGCTTCCCGCCGCGCATACCTCTGCGCCAACACAGCACAAACCATCAACTGCATCTGATGAAACAACATCAGCGGCAAAACGATGGCGCCAACAGCATGCGAAGCAAACAGAACCTTCGCCATCGGAATCCCGCTAGCCAGACTCTTCTTCGACCCACAGAACACGATAGTGATCTCGTCCTCCGTATCGAAGCCAAGCTTGCGCGCCAACAAGGTAGTCAGGCTCAACGCCAAAGCCAGGATCACCGCACACACCACCAGCAACCCCACCAGCGCATGCCCCGGCACCTGCCGCCACAACCCCTCGATCACCGCCGCACTGAACGCCGTATAGACCACCAGCAGGATCGACCCCTGGTCCACGAACTTCAGCACCGAGGCACGCCGCTTCACCCAGCCCCCGATCCACGGCCGCAGCAGATGCCCCGCCGCGAACGGCACCATCAGCTGCAGCAGGATCCGCCCGATCGCATCGAGCGACGACGAAGCCGCATGCCCGCCGTGCGGCAACACCACCAGCCCCACCAGCACCGGCGTCACGAACACCCCCAGCAACGTCGAGGCCGAGGCGCTGCAGATCGCCGCCGGCATGTTGCCGCGCGCCATCGCGGTGAAGGCGATCGCCGACTGCACGGTGGCCGGCAGCACGCACAGGTACAGCACGCCGGTGTAGAGCTCGGGCGTGACCAGCGGCACCAGCACCGGCTTCAACGCCAGCCCGAGCAGCGGGAACAGCACGAAGGTGCTCGCGAACACCAGCAGGTGCAGCCGCCAGTGGGTGATGCCCTCGAGGATCGCCTCGCGCGAGAGCTTGGCGCCGTGCAGGAAGAACAGCAGGCCGATGGCCACCGTGGTCAGGCCCTCGAAGAACTGGGCCGGACGGCCGCTGGCGGGAAGCAGGCTCGCGAGGGTGACGACCGACAGCAGCGCGAGGGTGAAGTTGTCGGGCAGGAGACGGGAACGGGACATGGAAAGGCAAAGCGCGACCGGCCCCTGTGCAGGGACGATCGCTCGAATAAGGGATTACCCGTATTTTCGCGCTAGTGCGCCGTCGAGGCGGCGGGGCGCGAAGAAGGCGACGCGGACGGTGGGGGATAGCTCGCGGCGGCCGTCGTGAAGCGCGCCTGCCGGCGGCGCAGGCAGTAGTCGATCAGGTCGTCGACCTCGGTGGCCTTGTCGAACACGGCGTCGGCGCCGAGCTGCAGGCAGCGGCGGCGCATGTCGGGGGTGGCGTGGTTGCTCAGCACCACCATCTTCTGGGCCGGATCGCGGTGGCGGCAGGCCTGCAGCACGCTGAGGCCGGTGCCGTCCTTGAGGAACAGGTCGACGATCGCCAGATCCCACAGCGCCATGTTGCGCGTCAGCCAGCGCGTGCTCTCGGCCTCGGTGTCGGCCAGGCCGACCGGATCGACCCGCGCCACCTCGCGCAAGGTGCCCACGAGGTTCTCGCGGATGGTGGGGTTGTCTTCGACGATGAAGGTGCGGACGGTGCTCATGGCGGCATGCGGCCATCCCTGCGGGCGGCGAAGCGAGGCATCCGCTTCGGCCCGATGAACGGCTGGCTGGACTTTGTTGGCAACTAGGCTACAAAGTGCACCCGCCACAAGACGCAGGCATGACACCCCTGCCCGGGTAGGACAAGGCCGGGGTGCCGCCACGCCCGGCTTCGGGGCCGCTCAGAGCGTGAAGATCGTGCAGCCCGTGGTCTTGCGCGCCTCGAGGTCGCGGTGCGCCTGCTGCACGTCGTCCAGCGCATAGCGTTGCACGATCGGGATCTTCACCGCGCCGCTTTGCACGATGGCGAACAGGTCGTCGGCCGCCGCCTGCGTGCTGTCGCGCGTGGCCAGGTGCGAGAACAGCGTGGGGCGCGTCAGGTACAGCGAGCCCTTCGAGGCCAGCACGCCGAGGTTCACCGGCGGCACCGGGCCCGAGCCGTTGCCGAACACGGCCAGCAGGCCGAAGGGACGCAGGCAGTCGATCGAGCCTTCGAAGGTGTCCTTGCCGACCGAGTCGTAGACCACCTTCACGCCCTTGCCGCCGGTGATCTCCTTGACGCGGGCGGCGAAGTTCTCGCTGCTGTAGTTGATGGCGTGCGCCGCGCCGTGGTCCAGCGCGAGCTGGCACTTGGCGTCGCTGCCGGCGGTGCCGATCAGCTGCAGGCCCAGCGCCTTGGCCCACTGGCAGGCGATCAGGCCGACGCCGCCGGCCGCGGCATGGAACAGCACGAAGTCGCCGGGCTGCAGGCCCTCGGCCGGCAGCGTCTTCTTCAGCAGGTACTGCGTGGTCAGGCCCTTGAGCATCATGGCCGCGCCGGTCTCGAAGGAGATGTCGTCGGGCAGCTTGCAGACGCACTTGGCGGGCATCACGCGCAGCTCGCTGTAGGCGCCGGGCGGCTGGCTCGCATAGGCGGCGCGGTCGCCGGCATTCAGGTGCGTCACGCCCTCGCCCACCGCCTCGACCACGCCCGCGGCCTCCATGCCGAGCTGCAGCGGCATCTGGAACGGATAGAGCCCGCTGCGCTGGTAGGTGTCGATGAAGTTCAGGCCCACGGCCTTGTGGCGGATGCGGATCTCGCCGGGGCCGGGCTCGCCGACCTCGACCTCGACGATCTTCAGTTCCTCGGGACCGCCATGGCGGTCGATACGAACGGCTTTGCTCAACATCGGTGCTGTCTCCACGCGCGAAAAAAGAAGAGGCGCATCCTGCCATGTTTGGGGTTTCCGCGGCGACACGGGTCATTGCCGCCAGCCGCTAGAGTCGGCGCCCATGCCATCGCCACAGCGCCTCACGCCCCTGACCATCCTCCTGCTCGTCGTGCCGCCGCTGCTGTGGGCCAGCAACGCGGTGGTCGGCCGCCTGGTGCGCGAGCTGGTGTCGCCGCTCACGCTGAACTTCGTGCGCTGGGTGATCGCCTTCGTGCTGCTGCTGCCGCTCGCGGCCCCGGTGCTGCGGCCCGCGAGCCCGCTGTGGGCGCACTGGAAGCGCTACGCGCTGCTGGGCCTGCTGGGCATCGGCCTGTACAACGCCTTCCAGTACCTGGCGCTGCAGACCTCCACGCCGATCAACGTGACGCTGGTGGGCTCGAGCCTGCCGCTGTGGATGCTGGCGGTGGGCAGCCTGTTCTTCGGCGCCCGCCCGCATGGGCGCGCGATCGGCGGCGCGCTGCTGTCGATGCTCGGCGTGCTGCTGGTGCTCAGCCGCGGCGAGTGGCGCCAGCTGCTGGCGCTGCGGCTGGTGCCGGGCGACCTCTACATGATCCTGGGCACCATCGCGTGGGCCTTCTACAGCTGGTTGCTCGCGCGCACGCACGAGCCCGCCGCGCTGCGGCGCGACTGGGCCGCCTTCCTGATGGCGCAGCTGGTGTTCGGCATCGCCTGGTCGGGCGCGCTGGCGGCCGGCGAATGGACGCTGACGCCGGCCCACCTCGACCTGGGCTGGCCGCTGGTCGCCGCCATGGCCTTCATCGGCATCGGCCCGGCCGTGCTGGCCTACCGCTGCTGGGGCACCGGCGTGCAGCGCGCGGGGCCGCAGGTGGCCGGCATCTTCATGAACCTCACGCCGCTGTTCGCGGCCGTGATGTCGGCGGCCTTCCTGCGCGAGGCGCCGCACTGGTACCACGGCGCGGCCTTCGTGCTGATCGTGGGCGGGATCGTGGTGTCGACGCGGCGCTGAACGAGCGCTCGCGCGCGCACTGCTCAGGGCTTGCGGAACAGCCCGGTCAGCAGGTCCTTCTCGTCGAAGCGGTCGTCCTTGAAGCACTCGATGGTTTCCAGTCCCGCCCCTTCCATCGCCTGCGCCAGGCTGGCCTCGGTGTAGAAGCCCACGTGGCAGGGATCGGGATAGGCGCGGTCGTAGGGCATCGAGATCACGAAGTAGCCGCCCGGCACCAGCGACCGGCACGCCGAAGAGAGGAAGTCCGCCACGTCGTCGGCGTAGATGTGCTCCAGCGTATGGAAGCTCACGACGGTGTCGGCCGGCGGAACGATCGGGCCGTCGGCCGTGAGGTCGTGCTCGACGAACAGGCTGGCCAGGGGCACGGCATCGAAGAGTTCGCGCGCCAGCGACAGCGCCTGTTCGTTGAGGTCCACGCCGACCACCTCGCTGACCCGCGGGTTCTCGCGCAGCCAGTAGGTGCTCGCGCCGTGGTTGCAGCCGATGTCGAGCACGCGGCCCTGGATGAAGGGCGCATAGGCCTGCAGGATGCGGCGGTTCGCATGCCGCTCCCAGAAGCCGAACGGGCTCGGCTCGACCGTGAGGTACGACTCCTTGGCATAGCGCACCGGCGGCGGCGCGTCGGGCGCGAACAGGTGCGCCAGTTCCGGTTGGCTCGCCAGCCAGCGCGGCGCCTCCTCGCGGCCCACCAGCTGCCACGCATAGCCGGGCCGGTCATAGAGGTCGCGCCCCGAGGCCAGCAGCGCGGGGATGTCGAGCGCATCGAGCAGCTCGGGCCGGTTGTATTCCTGGTGCGCGAAGCCGCGGATCTTGGCGCGCACCGCCTCCTCGTCCATCGCGAGGTACGACAGGTGCCAGCCCGCGTCGTCGATCAGCCGCGCCGGCTGGGCGCCGTTGCGCACGCGCAGGCGCAGCTGGTCGGGCGTGAGGCCGTCGAGCCGCGCGCGCGTGGCCGCCACGGTCCAGACCGACGCGGCCTCGGGGCCCCGCACGTTGCGGTAGTTGGCGTAGAAGTAATAGAAGGCCTGGCGCAGTCCGAAGACCTCGTGGCGGCGGTCGTCGCGCATGGCGCGCACGGTGCCGGCGCGCGGTATCTCGTCGGCGTCGGAGATCATCACCAGGTCGTGCGGCGCCGCGTCGTGCAGGCCACGCAGGATCTGGTTGCGCTGGAATTTCTCGCGGATCCAGAAGCCCGATTTCGGCGTGTCGGCATGCCAGTCGCCGGGCACGGCCATCGCATCGGCGGCCGCGTCGACCTCGGGCATGTCGTGCACCGCCACATGGCGGATGCGCGGCAGGAAGGCCGCGATGCGAGGGTCGGCGGCATCGAAGCGCAGCGGCTTGGGCACGCCGGTGAAGCTGCGGTCGGCCTCGACCACGACGAAGCAGTCGACCACCTCGTCGAGCTCGTGCAGCCGCGCCGCGAGGATGTCGGCCTCGCCGTTGTAGGTGAAGCAGTCGTAGACCCTGCGCGTGGGGCCCGGCGACACGGCCACGGCCTGCGCCTCGGGCGGGAACTCGATGCGGTAGCCGCGGCGCTCGAACATCGTCAGCAGGTCGCGCTCGCCGTACCAGCCGTCGAGCTCCGACAGCGGCACCAGCGAACGCACCGTGGGCGGCGACAGCGACACCAGCCGGCGCACCTTCGAGTGATGGCCGAAGATCTTCAGCGCATCGAAGCCATGGTGCAGCTGCGGGCCCGCATGCTCGATCGCGAACTCGCGCGCCAGCTCGACCGGCGCGAAGCGCAGGCCCTGGGCCTCGAGCGCGGGCCGCAGCACGCCGGTCAGCTGCACGTCCTCCAGCAAGGGGTCGTGATGCCAGTGCATCCGCAGCGGCTCGCCCTCGAGCGCATCGGGCGGCGGAATCTCGACGCGGATCTGCGGATGGTCGACCAGCGCGCGCAGGAAGCGCCGGCTGCGCAGGCTGAAGCCGCCATTGAGCACCGGCGTGACGCGGTGGTCGGGCCGCGCGTACTCGTCGGCCCATTCGAAGCGGGTGCGCCAGTACGCCGGCCCCTGCGGCGGCTCGATGCGCGCGAGGTGGATCGGCGCGCCGATGCAGTCGTGGTCGAGGAAGGCCTCGTTCCAGTTGGCCGCGTCGAGCACCCAGCCGTCTTCCTGCACGATCAGCACGAACTCGGTCTGCACCACGCGCCAGAGCGCGAACATGATGAACCAGCTGTACTCGTGGTAGTTGAGCGGCGCGATCGCGCGGTGCGCGATGCCGCGGCCCAGATCGGCCGGCGCCTGCGGGCTGCACAGCAGCGCGCGCGCGCCGGGCATCTGCGCCAGGCTCAACGCGAGCGCCATGGCGGCGCCGCGCGCGTCCGGCAGGCCGGTGACGGACACCAGCGTGATCTTCTCAAACGACTCCCTGCTCATCTTCTTCCTGCCCCGCGAATTCTTCGTTCCGCGTGATGCCCGGTCCGGCTCAGTAGGTGCCCGGGTAGGCACCGCCATCGGCCAGCACGTTCTGCCCGGTCATGTAGCCGGCCTGCACGCTGCAGAGGAAGGCGCAGATCGCGCCGAACTCGGCCGGCGTGCCGAAGCGGCGCGCGGGCACGGACTTCTTGCGGTTCTCCCACACGGTGTCGAAGTCCAGGCCCGACTTCTGCGCCGCGCCGCTCATCGTGCCCTTGAGGCGGTCGGTCTCGAAGGAACCGGGCAGCAGGTTGTTGATGGTCACGCCCTTGGCCGCGACGCCGCTGCGCGCCACGCCGGCCACGAAACCGGTGAGGCCGCTGCGCGCGCCGTTCGACAGGCCCAGCACCTCGATCGGCGACTTCACCGAGCTCGAGGTGATGTTGACGATGCGCCCGAAGCCGCGCTCGGCCATGCCGTCGACCGTGGCCTTGATGAGCTCGATCGGCGTGAGCATGTTGGCGTCGACCGCCTTGATCCAGTCCTCGCGCTCCCAGTTGCGGAAGTCGCCGGGCGGCGGGCCGCCGGCATTGGTGACCACGATGTCGAAGGCGTGGCCCAGCGCGAACACCGCGGCGCGGCCGGCC
>NZ_JBZAYE010000024.1:0-28370 GCF_058244205.1 Variovorax sp. 20P10.2.4 | reverse complement strand
CCACCCACACCATCGCGCAGACCATGCAGGCCCAGCTCGATCCCTCGCTGGGCTGGGACGACATCGCCTGGGTGCGCGAGCGCTGGCCCGGCAAGCTGATCGTCAAGGGTCTGCTCGATCCCGCGCAGGGCCGCCGCGCGCAGCAGCTCGGCGTCGATGCCATCGTGATCAGCAACCACGGCGGGCGGCAGCTCGACGGTGCCGTCGCGCCGATCGAGATCCTGCCCGAGTTCGCGAGCGAGACCGGTGGCCGCCTGCCGCTGCTGCTCGACAGCGGCGTGCGCACCGGCAGCGACATCGCACGCGCGCTCGCGCTCGGCGCCACGGCCGTGCAGATCGGGCGGCCCACGCTCTATGCGGTCGCCTCGGGCGGCGAGCCGGCCGTTGCCAGGGCGCTGGCCCTGCTCAAGGAGGAATTCGAGGTCTGCCAGTGCCTGATGGGCGCCGGCAGCGTGGCGTCGATCGGCGCCCACATGGTGCGCGGGGCCGCTCCCGTGGCGCCGCGACAGGAGACGGCATGAACATCGAGCGACTGCATACCGACGAACGCATGAGCCAGGCCGTGGTGCATGGCGGCATCGTCTATCTCTCCGGCCAGGTGGACCTGGTGCAGCCCGCGGCGACCGTGGGCGAACAGATGGCGCGCATCCTGCGGCGCATCGACGCGCTGCTGGCGCAGGCGGGCTCGAGCAAGTCGAGGCTGCTGAGCGCCACCATCTGGCTCGCCGACATCGACGGCTTCGCCGAGATGAACCGCGCGTGGACCGACTGGCTGCCGCCCGGATGCGCACCGGCGCGCGCGACCGTGGGTGCGCGGCTCGCGCTGCCCGCGCTCCTGGTCGAGGTGGCCGTGATCGCCGCCACCGGCACCGACTGACATTCCTTCCCTCCCTCGACGCCCATGAGCACAACCTCCGCGCATACCGCCATCAGCCGGCGCCGGACCATCGTCGCCACCACCATCGGCAACGGACTCGAGATCTTCGACTTCACCGTCTACGGTTTCCTCGCGCTGGTGATCGGCAAGCTCTTCTTTCCCACCTTCAGCGGCTACGGCCAGTTGCTGCTCACGGTCGCGACCTTCGGTGTCGGCTTCATCATGCGGCCGCTGGGCGGCATCGTGATTGGCGCCTATGCCGACCGCGCGGGCCGCAAGAAGGCCATGACCTTGACCATCTTCCTGATGGCGCTGGGCTGCGCGGTGATCGCCTTCACGCCCACCTACGCGAGCATCGGCGTCGCGGCGCCGGTGCTGATCGTGCTGGCGAGATTGATCCAGGGCTTCTCGGCCGGTGGCGAGGTCGGCGCCTCGACCACACTGCTGGTGGAACATGCGACGCCACAGAACCGCGGCTACATGGCGAGCTGGCAGTTCGCGAGCCAGGGCTTGGGCGTGATGCTCGGCGCGGTGGTCGTGGGCACGCTGACCTTCACGCTGTCGCCGCAGTCCATGGAAAGCTGGGGCTGGCGCGTGCCTTTCTTCATCGGCATGCTGATCGCGCCGGTGGGCATGTACATCCGCCGCCACCTTCACGAGTCGCTCGAGATCGCGCCCGATGCGAGCGCGAAGCCGCGCGAGAGCAGCCTGCGGATCGTCTGCACGCAGCATGGCGGCACGGTGCTCGCGGCCATCCTGACCATGGTGGGCGGCACCACGGCCGCCTACGTGATCACCTTCTACATGCCGACCTACGCGGTGCGCGAGCTGGGGCTCGCGCCTTCGGTGGCGCTGTTCGGCGCGGCGATCACGGGCCTGATCCTGTTCGTGGTGTCGCCGCTGGTCGGTGCGCTGTCCGACCGCGTGGGCCGCAAGCCGCTGATCCTGTGGAGCCGTGTCCTCCTCGTGCTGCTGATCTACCCGGGCTTTCTCTGGCTCAACGCCTCGCCCACGCCGGCGGTGCTGTTCACCGTGCTCGGCGTGCTGAGCCTGGGCCTGGTGGGCCAGACCGCACCGAGCATCACGATGCTGCCCGAGATGTTCCCGAAGGCGGTGCGCGCCAGCGGCATGTCGCTGGTCTACAGCGTGGGCGTGGCACTGTTTGGCGGCTTCGCGCCCTTCATCAGCACATGGCTGCTCAACGCCACCGGCAGCAAGCTCGCGCCGGCGTGGTACCTGGTCGCGATGACTGCCGTCTCCTTGCTGGGGCTGATCTGGCTGCGCGACCACACGGGCCGCGACATCGATGCGGCCGGTGCGCACGCCTGAACGATCGCCTCTTCTGAAGCTTTCCATGACCATCTCCCATCACAGCAGCGCCGCCACGCGGCATTTCTCGGGCACCTACGTCGAGGCCCGCGCCAAGTTCCTCGAGGCCGCGCGCGCTCGCGGCGCTTCGATGGAGTCCTTCGTCAACGAGGCGCATCGCGGCGCCCTCGGCGAGGAACTCGCGACCGACGTCGCGCTGCTCGGCGCCATCGATGCGAAGAAGCTGCTGCTCGTGACTTCGGGCACGCACGGCCCCGAGGGCTTCTGCGGCTCGGGCGCGCAGGTCGCGACCCTGCATGACGAGGACCTGCTCTCGCGGCTGCAGCAGGCCGGCGTTGCGCTGCTGCTGGTGCATGCCGTCAATCCGCACGGCTTCTCGCACCTGCACCGCACCAACGAGGACAACATCGACCTCAACCGCAACCACATCGACTTCGGCGCGCCGCTGCCGGTGAACGCCGAGTACACCGAGGTCGAACCGCTGGTGCTGCCCGCGAGCTGGCCGCCCACGCCGGCCGACGAAGCGGCCGTGGCCGCCTACATCGAGAAGCACGGCATGCGCGCCTTCCGCGCCGCCGTCACCAAGGGCCAGTACGTTTCGCCCGACGGCCTGTTCTACGGCGGCACCGCGCCTTCGTGGAGCAACAGGACCATCCGGTCGATCCTGCGCAAGTACGCGGCCTCGGCCACGCACATCGGCTGGATCGACGTGCACACGGGCCTGGGCCCCTACGGCCACGGCGAGAAGGTCTACCCGGGCCGCAACGCGCCCGAGGACCTCGCGCTCGCGCGCGCCTGGTGGGGCGCCGACGTCTTCGCGCTGTTCGGCGAGGACTCCGTGTCCGCGCATGTGTCGGGGCCTGTGGTTTCCGCCGCCTACGACGAATGCCCACGAGCGCGCATCGCGCCCATGGGCCTCGAGTTCGGCACCATCCCCGTCGACGACATGCTGTTGCGGCTGAGCGCCGACACCTGGCTGCGCCGTCATCCGGAAGCGCCCGAGTCGCAGCGGCGCGAGATCCGCCAGCAGCTGCGCGATGCCTTCTACTGCGACAACGACGAGTGGAAGGGCATGGTGCTGGGGCAGACGCGCGTGGTGCTGCTGCAGACGCTGCAGGGCTTGCGCGAGGCCTGATCGTTCAGGCCGTCCGCAGCCGCTCCAGGTCGGCGATCAGCGCCGGGCCCGTCGGCTGCCATCCCAGGGTCTCGCGCGTCCACGCGCTCGAGGCGGGCAGGTCCATCCCCGCGAACATCGCGAGCCAGCCGAAGAAGCCCGGTGCTTCGTCGGCCGTGAGGGAGCGGACCGACAGTTGCAGCCGCCGCCCGAGCGCCTCGGCGATCTCGCGCATCGCCACGCCTTCCTCGGCCACCGCGTGGTACTTCGCGCCCGGCGCGGCCTTCTCGAGAGCGAGCCTGAAGAGCCGCGCCACGTCGAGCACATGCGCGGCGGGCCACCGGTTGAGGCCGTCGCCGATATAGGCGCAGGCGCCCTTGTCGCGGTACATCTCGATCAACGGGCTGATCAGGCCCTGGCGCGCCGTGTCGTGCACCTGCGGCAGCCGCACGATCGACACGTTCACGCCATGCGCCTTGGCGGCGGCATTGGCCGCCTCTTCCGAGGCCGCGCGCGGATGCGTGTCGGCGCCCACGGTCGGATGGTCTTCCTTCGCCGGCTGGCCCGCCACCGTGTTGGCGATGCCGGTGCCGGAGGTGACGACCAGCGGCCGATCGGAGCCCGCGAGCGCGGCGGCCAGCGCATCGATGACCCGGCGGTCGTCCTCGCAGTTCTGCACGAAGCGCGAGAAGTCGTGGTTGAAGGCCAGGTGGATCACGCCATCGGCGCGCTCCACGCCGGCGCGCAGGCTGCCGGCGTCCTCCAGGGTGCCGTGCAGCACCTCGGCGCCGGCGGCCTTCAAGGCGGCCGCCTTCTCCTGTGAACGGCTCAGGCCGATCACCTGGTGGCCGGCCGCCACCAGTTCCTTGACGACGGGCAGGCCGATGAAACCGGTCGCGCCTGTGACGAACACTCGCATGGGAAAGATCTCCAGGTTGGGTTGGAGGCCAGTCTCCGACCGCGAGCCATCCCGGTAAAGTAGTGACGTTATCGTGGTATGGCGGCTAACAGCATGAGCGCAATGGCAAACGGCAATCCGGCGGACGGCAATGCCCTGGGCAACTACCTGAAGGATCGCCGCGCCCGGCTCGATCCCGCGGCCTTCGGCTACTCGCCGGATCGGCGTCGCACGCCCGGCCTGCGCCGCGAGGAGGTCGCGCAGCGCGCCCACATCAGCGCCACCTGGTACACCTGGCTCGAACAGGGCCGCGGCGGCGCGCCCTCGGCCGAGGTGCTCGAGCGCATCGCACAGGCGCTGATGCTCACCGAGATCGAGCGCGAGCACCTCTACCTGCTGGGCCTGGGCCGCCCGCCCGAGGTGCGCTATCGCCAGCCCGAGGGCGTCACGCCGCGGCTGCAGCGCGTGCTCGATGCGCTGCATCCCTGTCCCGCGCTGATGCGCACCGCGACCTGGGACGTGGTGGCATGGAACCGCGCCTCGAGCGTGATGCTCGTGGACTACGGCCTGCTGCCGCCCGGCCAGCGCAACATCCTGCGCTTCATCTTCCTCGACCCGCGCGCACGTGCCGCGCAGTACGACTGGCAGAGCGTGGCGCGCTTCGCGCTCGGTGCCTTCCGCGCCGACGCCACCCGCGCCGGTGCCGCGGCGCTGGTGCAGCCGCTGGTCGACGAGCTGTGCCGGCTGAGCCCCGAGTTCGACGCGATGTGGCGCGACAACGACGTGGTCGGCGTGCACGGCGAAACGGTCAAGCACATCCGCCATCCGGTGCTCGGGCCGCTGGCCTTCGAGTACTCGTCGTTCGCGGTCGATGGGCGGCCGGACCTGAGCCTGGTGGTCTACAACCCGACGACGCCGGGGGATGCGCAGAGGATCGGGGCGTTGGTCTGAAGGGGCGGCGCGGGCCGCCTTGCTTCAGCGGATCGCTTCCGAGTGCGGGAGCGGCACATGGGCGTTGTTCAACGGCCAAGGAGCCGGCCCGCCAGTTCCTCTGCATCGGCTTTCGATGCGGCGACTTCCATCGGCACGCCGAACGCCTTGGTCGCCATCGCGGTCTGGGCCTTGAAGGCCTCACGCTGGACTGCATCGAGCTCGATGATGACGACTGCCTTGCAGAACGAAGCCAGCGCGGTCTTGTTGCGCTTGAGCCATAGTCCGCGCGCCTTGCGGTCATCATGCGACTCTTGCGGTTGGCCTTCTTCCATCAGGAGAACGAAGGGGCTGGCGTGTTCCAGCAAGGCATTCATCTCGCGTTCCCATTGCACGGCATAGCCGGGACGGATGGCGGTGGCGCGGGACCGCACGACGGGGAATTCGCTCACGTCGTGCACGGTGAAGTGGTCTGTGGATTCCATGACCCGAGCGTAGGACGCCAGTTCGCGCATTCGGTAATGAGACGGGGACAGCGAGCAATGAGATCCGGCCAATTTCAGCCGAGGGAAGAACGCCGATGACGCAATTGAGCGAGCGCGCCGATGGTCCGCTGCTGGTTGCCTTCCAGGGCAACGATGCACCCGGCAACGAGTTTCGGCTCGGAACGCACGAGTACGACTGGCACCGCCATGTGAGAGGACAACTCTTCTGCATCGAGCAGGGCCTGGTCCAGGTGCGGACTCCCCATGGTGCCTGGCTGATGCCGCCTCACCGCGCGGGATGGATTCCTGCTGGCGTGCAGCACAAGGTGAGCGTCAGCGGCGCGCTGAGCGGCTGGGGGCTCATGCTCAGGCCCGATGCGGCGGCGGTGCTTCCGTCGCAGCCGTGCGTGCTGGGCGTGAACGAACTGCTGAGGGCGCTCGTTCGAAGGGCCGCAGGCTGGAGCCGGAAGGACGCGCTGCAGCCCGAGCAGGAGCGCCTGTGCATGGTGCTGCTGGACGAGGTCCGGCTCGCGCCACACGAGCCGCTCCATCTGCCGCTGCCGACCGAGCGACGCCTGCTGCAGATCGCGCAACAGCTGATCGAGCACCCCGAGGATCCGCGAACCTTCGCGGAGCTTGCGTCATGGGCAGGCTTGTCCGCGCGCACGGCACGCCGGCATTTCGTCGGGCAGACCGGCATGAGCCTGGCACGGTGGCGGCAGCACGCCCGTCTTGCGAACGCGCTCGAACGGCTGGCGAACGGCCAGGCGGTGGCCGATGTCGCGGACGCCCTCGGCTATGCGACGCCGAGCAACTTCATCGCGATGTTTCGCCGGGAGTTCGGCCAATCGCCAGGAAGGTACTTCGCCGATCGGCAGAGCTGATCGGTGCATGCCTGCGCGGCGCGGGCTCGGGGTCTGGCGCTGCGAGCCTCGATGGGATCGACCGCCGGTTGCTCAGCTGGCGTGCGCCTTCAAGTGCACCCAGACCTTGCCAAGAATGGCTTGCAGGGTCTCGCATTCCTTGGCCGTCAGCGCAGAGGCGATCGACTCGCAGGCGTGCCAGAAATGCGGCAGCGCCTCGTTGAGAAGCTTGCGCCCGCTCGGCGTGAGTTCCAGCAGCAGGCTGCGGCGATCTTCGGTGTGCGAACGCCGGGCCAGGAGCTTTCGGTCTTCCAGCCAATCGAGCAGGCCGGTCACGCTGGAGCGGGTCACGTCGAAGTATTCGGAGATGTAGCTCGGTGTCAGCGCCTTGACCTCCAGGAGGCCTCGCTCGGCCAGCCCGAAGAGCATCAGGATGTCGAACTTCTTCTCCGTCACGCCGAACGCCGCGAGCCGCGCATTGACGGAGGCCGTGACGTCGTCGCTGAGCCAGAGCATCAGGAGGCCGGCCGCGGCGAACTTGGGGTTGAGCTCCCTGGAACTCGTCTGCTTGAGCAATTCGAGGTGCGGCGCGGCGGCCTGCGCCGCGCTGCGCTCGATGGGGTCCGCCTTGGCGGCTCGGTTCTGCGCTTTCATGTGAATCCGATCCTAGCAGAGCACTCGGGAAATCCCTGAGGCAAACAGATAGTACGTCACACGTATCATTCGTCTACCGTACTAAATGGTCGAGGCATCCCGCTTCGACCGCTTCGGCTCTTCACAACCTCAAGGATCGCCATGCCCATCAAAGTTCTGGAACTGCACCACGTCGGATTCGGTGTCAGCAACGCTGTCGCCGACGAGATGCGCGACTTCTATCAAGACCTGCTTCAGTTGCCGCAGGACGAGACGCGTTGGAACATCCCCGGCATTCACGGGTACTGGATCAATCTGCCCAACGGCACCCAGGTCCACATCCTCGGCAGCGATGGTCCTTCTCCCTATGCCAAGGGCCCGGGGCAGGACCCCGTGAAGAACCACATCGCCGTCGGCGTGGAGGATGTGCTGGCGGCCGAAGAGGAGTTGATCCGTCGGGGTGTCGGCTACTTCACGCTCGACAACGTGGCTTCGCCGAGCCTCAAGCAACTGTTCATCCACGACCCGGCGGGAAACATGGTGGAGATCCATCAGAAGAACGCCCGCCGTCCCGGCGTGCCGCAAGGCCAGGCTCAAGCCGATGCCGGCAGCAAGGCCTGAGCCCACGGTTCGAAGCGAGTCGGCATGTACTTCTCACTCCCGGAACTCAGCGCGGAGCAGCGCAACAAGCTGCTGCATTCGACGATCGTTCCGCGTCCGATCGCGTGGATCGTCACACGCAATTCGTCGGGCGCGGTGAACGTCGCACCCTTTTCCTTCTTCAACGTGCTGGCAGGCGACCCTCCGATCCTTTGCGTGTGCATCGGTTCGCGCCAGGGCCGGCTCAAGGACACGGCGCTGAACATCGCCGCCACGGGGGAGTTCGTCGTCAACCTGGTGTCGGCGTCACAGGCGCGGCGCATGAACGTGACCGCGATCGAATTCCCCCACGAGGTCGATGAAGCGGCCGAGGCAGGGCTGCAACTGGTCGATTGCCGCAGCGTCGGCGTGCCCCGGATCGAGGACAGTCCTGCGTCCTACGAATGCCGCACGCGGCAGAGCATCGACATCGACGGCCGCCGCAGCCTGGTCATCGCGGACATCGTGGGGGCCTACATCACCGACAAGGCCATCGTCGATCGGGAGGCCATGCACTTCGATCCGGTACCGATGGATCTCATCGCACGGCTTCACAACCCCGGCTGGTATTGCCAGGTCAAGGACCCGTTCCAACTGGTGACGCCGTCCGTCGATCGCTGGGAGGCGATCAAGCAGGCCGACCCGGCGCTGGCATCGCTGCGCGCGCGCGTGGGCGACGGCGATCGGGCCTGAGGAGACGCGCATGCTTTCAGCTGAACTGATCCGCAGCCTGGCGTTGGAGCTCCAAGGCAGCGAGAAGTCCCGCGTGCAGGTCGAGCATTTCTCCAAGCGCTTCGCGGACATGGGCATCGAGGACGGGTATGCCATTGCACGCGAATGGATGAAGCTCAAGCGCGGCGAAGGACGCACGGTGAAGGGCCACAAGATCGGGTTGACCTCCCGCGCCATGCAGCAGGCAAGCCAGATCACCGAGCCCGACTACGGCACCTTGCTCGACGACATGTTCTTCGAGCAGGGCGGCGACATTCCCTTCGAGCGCTTCATCGCGCCGCGCATCGAGGTCGAACTGGCCTTCGTGCTCGGCCGGAGGCTGCAGGGACCGGGAGTCACGCTCGTCGACGTGCTCGCCGCGATGGACTACGTCGTGCCGGCGATCGAGATCATCGATGCGCGCATCGAGCAGTTCGACCGCGATTCCCGGGCGATGCGCAAGGTGTTCGACACCATTGCCGACAACGCGGCGAACGCGGGCATCGTGCTCGGTGGCCGGCCGGTCAAGCCCGATGCCGTCGATCTGCGCTGGGTCTGTGCGCTGCTGCACCGGAACGGCGTGATCGAGGAGTCGGGCGTGGCCGCGGCGGTGCTCAACCACCCGGCCACCGGCGTGGCCTGGCTGGCGAACAAGCTCGCGCAATGGGACGAGCACCTCGCGGCCGGCGAGGTGGTGCTTTCGGGCTCCTTCACCCGGCCTGTGGCCGGCCTCAAGGGCGACAGCTTCCATGCGGACTACGGGCCGCTCGGCTCGGTGAGCTTTCGGCTGGCTTAGGCACAGCGCCTCTTTTCAAGCGACTTCGCGACCTGGAACTGCAAGAGCCTGCGCTCCTGCAGCGGGAGCGGTGCGTCCATCGAAGACGCGCGAAGCGATTTCATTCGTGTGGCAGATAGTCAGTCACGCGAAACATGTTGGGACCGATGAACTTTCACAAGGAGAACGCAATGAACCGATCGATGAACGCAGAGGCCTTCCAGGGCAAGGACCTGTCCGGATTTCTCAAGGGCGAAGGCCACGAGGGGATCTACACGGGCGACGAGTACCTGCGCAGCCTGAACGACGGACGCGAAGTCTGGATCAATGGCGAGCGCGTCGCCGACGTGGTGAGTCACCCGGCGTTTCGCAATGCCGCCCGCATGACGGCGCGCCTGTACGACGCCATGCACGATCCGCAGCGCCGTGCACTGATGACCGTGCCGATCGAGGGCAGGGAGGGCTATGTGACGCATCGCTTCTTCCAGGCGCCGCGCAGCGTGCAGGAGCAGGTGGCCAGCCGCGATGCCATTGCCGAATGGTCGCGCATGACCTTCGGCTGGATGGGCCGCACGCCCGACTACAAGGCAGCGTGGATCGGCACCCTGGGCGCCAACGAGGGCGCCTATGCCGAGTACCAGCCGAACGCCGACCGGTGGTACGACTTCTCGAGGCGCCGCGTGCCCTACATCAACCATGCCATCGTGAACCCGCCCGTCGACCGCTCGCTGCCGGTCGAGCAGTCCGACGTCTTCATCCGCGTGGAGCAGGAGACCGATGCCGGCCTGATCGTGAGCGGTGCCAAGGTCGTTGCCACGGGCGCGGCGCTCACGCAATGGACGTTCGTGGGCCACTACGGCGTGGTGCACAAGGACAAGCGGTTCTCGCCGATCTTCATCGTGCCCACGGGCGCGCCCGGCGTGAAGCTGATCTGCCGCAACTCCTACGAACAGGCCGCGGCCGTGATGGGCAGTCCGTACGACGCGCCGCTGTCGAGCCGGCTGGACGAGAACGACTCGATCCTGATCCTGGACAAGGTCTTCGTCCCGTGGGAGGACGTGTTGATGTACGGCGTCGACCTCTCGAACACCTTCATCAAGCAGTCGGGCTTCCTCGGGCGCACCCTGATGCACGGCTGCACGCGACTGGCCGTGAAGCTCGACTTCATCGTCGGCCTGTTCCTCAAGGCAGTCGAGATCACGGGATCGAAGGAGTTCCGCGGCGTGCAGGCGGCCGTGGGCGAGGCCATCGGGCTGCGCAACGTGATGTGGGGCCTGTCCGATGCCATGGCGAATTCGGCGCAGCCCTGGGGCGACGGCTACTGCGCGCCGAACGTGCATACGGCGCTCGGCTACAGGACCATCCAGTCCGATGCCTACTCCCGCGTTCGCAACCTCATCCAGAAGACCGTCGCCAGCGGCCTGATCTATCTGCCGTCGCATGGCGCCGACTTCAAGAATCCCGCCATCCGCGGCTACCTGGACCGTTATGTGCGCGGTTCCAACGGGATCGACGCGCAAGAGCGGGTGAAGGTGCTGAAGCTGCTCTGGGACGCGGTCGGCTCCGAGTTTGCGTCGCGGCACGAACTCTACGAGATGAACTATTCCGGCAGCTACGAGCAGAGCCGGCTCGACCCGCTCACGGTCGCCGAACACAGCGGCTTGACGGATCAGATGAAGGGCTTTGTCGACCAATGCATGTCGGAATACGGGCTCGACGGCTGGCTGGCGCCGGACCTTCGCGCCGCCGGCGAGGCGGTGCGGGGAGGCCTCTGAGATGAGCAGCCAGATCGCTCCCGCCGACTTCCGGCGAGCCATGGCGAGCTTCGCGACCGGCATCACGGTGATCGCCGTGGAGGGGAACGACGGGGTGCATGCCATGACCGCGAGTGCTTTCATGTCGGGCTCGCTCGCTCCGCCCCTGGTGGTGCTGTGCATCGATCGCAAGAGCCGCATGCACGACCTCCTGCTTGGCGCGGATCGCTTCGGCGTGAGCGTGCTGAATGCCGCGCAGCAGGAGGTCAGCAGCCATTTCGCGAACCAGGCCAGGGCGCCCGAGGCGCCGCGCTTCAGCCATCAATGGGGCGCACCCGTCCTGCAGCATGCGCTCACGAGGATCGTGGCCGCGCACGAGTCGCACCATGACTGCGGGGACCACACGCTGTTCGTCGGGCGCGTGGAGCAGATCGGCCACGAAGGCGGGCCGCCGCTGCTGCACTTCGGGGGGCGGTATCACCGGTTGGCCGGCCTCGAGCCGGCGACGGCGTAGGCGCGCGGCCCGGACCGCTTAGGTCTGCACGTACCCCTGGCCCTTCGCGCTCGGCGCCGGCAGCGTCTCGCCCATCATCTCGCGCACGCTCGCCTCGATGGTGTGCGACATCGCGTCGAGCGCGAGGTCGTTGGGCTCCATGCCGAAGGGCTCCTCGATCTCCGCGCCGAGCGCTTCGAGCGCGAAGAAGGTGTAGGCGATGAAGGCCACCACCACCGGCGTCATCGCGCCGATCGCATCGACCAGCCCGAAGGGTAGGAGCACGCAATAGAGGTAGATGGTGCGGTGGATGATGACCGCATAGGTGAACGGGATCGGCGTGCCCGCGATGCGCTCGCAGCCGCCCAGTGCCTCGGTGAGCCGGCCCATTGGCAGCTCGATGGCCTGCGCGAGCTCGGGCGCGAGCCGGCCCTGCAGTCGCTGCGCCTGCAGCCATTCGCCGACCATCAGCAGCAGCACGGCGGGCTTGAAGCGCACGGACCGAAGCCGCGCGCAATCCTCTTCCGGCAGCAGGCGCGCGAGGTCGGCCGCGGCATCGGTGCCGCGCAGTTGATGCCGCAAGGCGTGCACGAAGGCGATGAGTCGCGCGACCGGCAGTTCGGTGCCCTCGCGCGAGGGCAGCAGCGTGATCAGCTGGCGCACCAGCGTGCGCGTTTCGTTGAGCAGCGTGCCCCAGAGCGTGCGCGCCTCCCAGTAGCGCGCGTAGCTCGTGCCGTTGCGAAAGCCCAGGAAGATGGCGAGCGTGAGGCCGATCAGCGAGAAGGGCACGAAGTTCAGCGGCACCTTCCACTGGAACAGCCGGCCATGCAGCACGGTCACGAGGATCGCGAAGCCGGTGGTCCACAGCAGCTGCGGCACGATCGACGACAGCACCGAGCCGTGCCAGACGAACAGCATGCGCAGCCAGTGGGGACGGGGGCGGACGATCATGGGGCGGCCATTATCGCCAGCGCCGCGGCCCGTGCGTCCTCGGCCTACAGGCGGCCCGCGCGGTGTTTGCAAGAATGCACCCGGCGATCTGTTCGTCGACCGATGAATGAACCAGGAGGAAGATACGCATGCCACACCGTCTTTCATGGCCGGTTTCCGGCCTCGCCCTGCTCGGCGCCCTCGTCGCCGTCCAGGCCCACGCACAGAGCGATGCCCAGGTCTATGACAACGCGATCGAGCAGGCAGCGCTCGTGTGTCCGGGCCACTCCGCCGAGCGCACCCGGCCCGGCATCCGCGCCGTGGGCGTCGGTGCCTTGCGTGTGCTCGCGCAACGCCGCATCACGATGTGCCCCGACCGCCGCCTCGACGCCGCCACGCCGGTGGTCTGGTATGGCCGTGCGGGCGTCTTCGCGTGGAATCCCGAGGTCAAGGAGGCCGTGGCGCTGGTCGCGTCCCGAGTCGATGCGATGACGCGCAAGGACGAGTTCCCGGCCGACACGCTGGTGTGGAAGGCCGACGGCAGCGAGGCCAAGGGCGTGACGGTGCCGATGTTCGAGCGCAGGGCGCGGCCGGCGGGCGGCTGAGGCGCGCGGCCGAAGGCATCGGCCGCCCCATGCCTCAGCGATGCGCTCCTGCGGCCTGCTCTTTCGATGTCTTGCTCGAAGAAGACGAGGCGAAGCGCGCGCAGGCCTCTTGAAAGAAAGGCGAGCGCAAGAGCTTCATCTGGACCAGACGCTCCTGTTCCAGCTGATCGTGCAGCGTGGTGTCCGGTGCCGCATCGAGCAGCTCGCGGGTCGCGCGCAAGGCGGCGGAAGGAATGGCCGCCAGCTTGCGTGCGAGGGCCATGGCCTCTTCCATCAGCACGGCATCGTCCACGCACTTCCAGACCAGGCCCCAGGCCTGCGCCTGCTCGGCCGGGATCCGCTCGCCCAGCAGCGACATCCCGAAGGCACGCGAGCGGCCGACCCTGCGCGGCAGCTGCCAGGTCGCGCCGAGATCGGGAACGAAGCCCAGCATCGGCGCTTGCGGCAGCATGAAGTAGGCGGAGCGCCCGGCCAGCACCAGGTCCGCGGCCAGCGCCAGGCCCGCGCCGCCGCCCACGCAGGCGCCATGGACGGCGCTGATCACCGGCACCGGCGACGCGGAGAGGGCCTCGACCAGCGGATTGAGCGTCTCCTGCATGCGCAGCCCGATGTCTTCCTCGCCGTCCTGCGCGAGGCCGTTCACCAGCGAGGCCGCGGCCGCGAGGTCGGCACCGGCGCAGAAGGCCCGCCCGTTGCCGGTGAGGATCACCGCGCGGGCCCCCTCGCGAATCGCGCCTTGCAGCGCGGCCAATCCCAGCGTGCCCGTGTCGCGCGTCAGCGCATTGAGGGCCTCGGGGCGGTCGAAGGCGATGGTGGCGATGCCGTCTTGCAGGGTGGTCTTGATCATGGTGTCGCAGGCGTCGAAGTTGGCAGGGCACCTTAGCGCCGAGGCCGTCCGGCGTCTTGCGGCAGGACGCTGCCGCTCGCGCAGTGGCTGCACGCAAGACGCGCGGGTGGCCCGTTCCTAAGATGAGTCGATGACCCACACACCCAAATCCATCCCCGCGAGCGTCCTCGTTTTCGGCGCCAGCGGCTTGATCGGCGGTGCCGTCGCACGGCATCTGCGCGACGTATCGCCCCAGACGCGCCTGCGGCTGGTCACGAGCAGGGAAAAGAAGGCCGCGCAGCTGCGTGCGCGCTTTTCCGATGCCGAGGTGATCGTCGCCGACTACCTCGACCTTCCCGGCATGATCCGGGCGTTCGACGGCATGGAAGGGGCCTTCGTGGTCACGCCGGACTTCCTCGACGAGACCGCGGCCATGATCAACGTCGTGGCCGCCGCGCGGCATGCCGGCACGCTCAAGCACCTGGTGCGCGTGACCGGCGATCCATCGAGCGTTCACACCGAGGACGACGTGCCGCTGAACCTGCGCGCCTTCGATGGCGGCACCGCGATCCAGCATGTGCGCGCGCGCCGGGTGATCGACAGCGCGCGGCTGCCCGTGACCTATCTCAACATCGCGGCCTACCTGATGTCGGACTTCACGCGGCTGTTCTTCCGCAGCCTCGTCAACGAACGCACGCTGCTCGTGCCCTACGACCGCACCATGGCCTTCATCGACGACCGCGACGTGGGCAAGGCCGGAGCCTGCCTGTTGCTGTCCGCGAACGGCCACCACCTCGGCAAGGTCTACCAGCTCGACAACGGCCACGACCTGATGACCTTTCGCGAAGCGGCGGCGCTGCTGGGCGAGGTGCTGGGCGAGCCCATCGCCTACGACGATTCGGTCGAGCGCTACGTGCGGTCCTTCGGCCCGCTGGCCGAGGGCAAGGACGTGAAGCTGCGCTACTTCCTGCAGTACATGGAGTGGGAGCGCGGCGCCTCGACCATCTGGCGCAGGAGCGACATCCTCGAGATGCTGACGGGGACTCGCGGCGGGACGCTGCGGATATGGATCGCCGAGAACAGGGCGGCTCTGCTCGGCGAGGCTCCGAAGTCCGTGGGCACAGCGCCTGCCTGACTTCCGGTGGAAGCCGGCAGGGCACGTCAAGGGAGTGGCTGGAAAGATTCAGGGGCAGTCGGACGGTGCGCTCTCCCCGGCGAACCGGTCCGCCATCCACCCCAAGGCGAGTGGCCAGCCCAGCAGCATGCCGCTGACGTGCTCCGTGATGCCGATGGTGCGGAAGCTCACCTTCGCGCCGGCGGCGCACCAGTCGGTGAACAGCTGTCTGCTGACCGGGTACGGAACCACCTCATCGAGCAGCCCCGCATACAGCAGTGCGGGAACGGTGGGCGCCACCGAGCCGGTGCGGTTCTGCGCCAGGCGGGCCTTCCAGTCCGGGCGATCGAGGATGCCCGGTGGATCGACCAGCACCGCATCGCTGGTGCCGGGATAGCTGGCCACCATCTCGATGAAGCACTTCCTGTCGCGCGCATCCGCCACCACGTGCCGCCCATAGTCGGTGAGGAGGGATGGCAGGTCGAGTTCGGGGTAGGCCGCGTTCATGCCCATCAGCATGTAGATCATCGCGCCGCCGAAGAGGCCGCCGTTGTTCTGGGTGTAGAAGCGTCCGTCGATGCGGGCCGGTCCGGCACCGGCCGCCACGCCCTTGAGCTTCAGCATCGGCGCGTAGCCGGGCTGCAGCTCGGCGGCCCAGGCCGAGGCGTGGCCGCCCTGGGAGTAGCCCATGATGCCCACGGGTCCGGTGGCCGACAGGTTGGCCGCGGTCAGTTGCTGCGCCGCCAGCGCGGCGTCGAGCACGGCCTGTCCTTCGGATCTTCCGACCAGGTAGGGCTGGTCGCCCGGCGTGCCCATGCCCTGGTAGTCGGTCATCGCGATGGCCCAGCCCCGTGCCAGTGTCAACGCAGGGGCACCCAGCAGCACCTCGTACTCGGTGCCGATCGCATATTGATGCGAGGGGGCACAGTTGTCCGCCATCCCCTGCGTGCCGGTCGCCCAGGCAATGAGCGGACGGTTGCCGCCGAACCAGGGGGTCCAGGGGACCAGCACGGTACCGGTGACGGCCACGGCATTGCCGCTGGCGTCGGCGGACTTGTACATGATCTGCCAGCCCGAGGCGAGCAGGCCGACCGGCACGAAGGGGCGCGAACGAATCAGGGTGCCGTGCGGTCCCGGCGGCAGCGGGGCGGGCGGCGTGTAGAAGGCGTCGTTGCGCGGGTCGTCCAGCGGCCCCGCCATCGTGGGCGGGGACCCGAGGCCGAGCAGGGCCAGTGCCGCAACGGCCCAGGCCAGCCGGAGCCGGCAGGCTCCGACGATGGTTGCAGGCGCGGCCGTCATTCGGGAAAGAACTCCGACACCATCTTGACGCTGCCGTCCTTCTGCCTGACCTCCTTCAGGCCGTTGAAGCTCACGTAGTCGGACACCACCTTCCACTTGCCGTCCTGGATCTGCGAGAGCCGCGAATAGGGGCTGCCCAGTCGCCTGGTGGCGGTGAAGCTGGCCTCTGGTGCGCCGAAGATGTCCCGTGGGATCACGATGCTGTCCATCGCCTTGATGAAGCTGTCGGTGCCGAGGTCGGGCCCGGCCTTCAGGGCCGCGCGTGCAAAGGCATCCGCGCCGTAGTAGCCGTACACCGCGAAGGTGTTGGGCTCTTCGCTGAAGCGTTCCTTGTACTTGTTGGCCCAGGCGCGCACCTGGGGCGATGCGTCGTCCAGGTAGGGGTGTTGCGCGGTCATGATCGCGTACAGGCCGTCCATGTTCTTGCCGCCCAGTTTGTGGATCAGGTCGCTGTAGGCGGCCGAGGAGGTGACGAAGACCGGGTTGAAGCCGGTCTTGCGTGCCTCGGCGATCGTGCCCACGGTCTCGCGGATCACGGTGCCCATCATCACGAGGTCGCAGCCCGCCGCCTTCATCCGCGCGACCTGCGAGGAGAAATCGGTGGCTCCGCGCTTGTAGGAAGTCTTCTCCACCAGCGCCATGTTCACGAGCTTCAAGCCGGCCTCGCTGCCGCGCAGCACCTCCTGGCCGAAGTCGTCGTCCTGGTAGATCACGCAGGGCTTCTTCAGTCCCTGCTCCTTGACCAGCCGTGGTGCCGCGGTGCGCATCTGGTCGTAGTTGGTCGCGAAGAACGCGAACTTCAGGCGGTTGACGGGCTCGTACATCTCGCGCGCCGCGCTCACCGGGAGGAAGCTGATGACGTTCTTCTCGAGCTGCAGCGGCATCGCCGCCAGGCTCGGTGCCGTGCCGAGAACGCTGGTCAGCAGGAAGACCCTGTCCTGGTTGATCAGCTTCTGCGCGGCCAGCACCGACTTCTTGGGGTCGTAGCCCGAGTCCTCCACCACCAGCTTGATCTTGCGGCCTTCGATGCCGCCCTGTTCGTTGATCTCGTCGAAGCGCAGTTGCAGTCCGTTGCGCAGTGCCTTGCCGTAGCTGGCGGCCGGGCCGGAAAGATCGACGATCGTGCCCAGCCTGATCTCGGTCTTGCTCACGCCCTGGTCGGCGTTCTGGGCGCGTGCGAGTCCGACGCTCAGGACCATCAGGGCCAGGACGGCGAAGCGGTTTCGTTTCATGGATGTCTCCTTCTTGGGGGATGGGATCGAACAGGCCTACCGGTACATCGCTTCGATTTGCGCGGCGTACTTTTCTTGCACGAGCTTTCGCTTGAGCTTCATCGTGGGCGTGAGCTCTTCGTCCTCGGCGGACAGCTGCGTGTCGAGCAGAAAGAACTTCTTGATCTGCTCGACGCGGGCGAATTTCCTGTTCACGCGATCGAGCTCGGACTGGATCAACTCCTGGACCTGCGGTGCGCGTGTGAGGCTCGCGTAGTTGGAGAAGGGCACGTCGCTGTCCTGCGCGAACTTCTCGACGTTCTCCTGGTCGATCATGACGATCACCGTGAGGTAGGCGCGCTTGTCGCCGATGACGACCGCATCCGTGATGTAGGGCGAGAACTTGAGTTCGTTCTCCAGCTCGCTGGGCGTGATGTTCTTGCCGCCGGCCGTGATGATGATGTCCTTCATGCGGTCGGTGATGCGGAAGTAGCCCTCGTCGTCGACGACGCCCACGTCCCCGGTGTGCAGCCAGCCTTGCGCATCGATGGTCTCGGCCGTCTTGGCGGGCTGGTTCAGGTAGCCCATGAACACGTTCGCACCGCGCACCAGGATCTCGCCGGTGTCCGGGTCGATGCGCACTTCGTTGTGGGCGGTTGCCGGCCCGATCGTGCCGAGGCGGATGCGCGCGATCGGGTTGCAGGTCGAGGCGCCACCGGTCTCGGTCATGCCCCAGATCTCCACCATCGGAATGCCCAGGGCGAGATACCAGCGGATCAGCTCGGGCGAGATCGGGGCGGCGCCGGTGACCAGGAAGCGCGCGCGATGGATGCCGATCAGCTTGCGCACGTTGTTCAGCGCGAGCCAGCGCGCCAGCGTGAACTTCAGCTTGAGCGTTGCGCCCACCGGATCGCCGGCCAGCACCCTGTCGGCGATCCGGTTGCCGACGCCGATGCTCCACGCATAGGCAGCCTGCTGCAGGGCACTGGCCTCCTTCAGCGCGATCACCACGCCCGAATGGAACTTCTCCCAGATCCGCGGTACGCCCGCGAAGACCGTCGGCGAGATCTCGCGCACGTTCTCCGGCACGGTCTCGGGGTTCTCCACGAAGTTCAGCACGGTGCCCGTGAGCAGACCCATGTAGGCACCGAAGATGCGCTCGGCCGCGTGGCACAGCGGCAGGAAGCACATGCGCTGGTCTTCCTCGTTCTGCGGGAGGATCCCGTGCATGCCGTGAAGGCTGTAGACCAGTCCCGCATGGCTGTGCATCGCGCCCTTGGGCTTGCCGGTGGTGCCCGAGGTGTAGATCAGGATGGCCAGGTCGGCCGGCCTGCATGCCTCGACCCTGCGCATCAGTTCGTCCGGATGCCGTGCCACGTAGGCCGCCCCGAGCTCGCGCAGCGCGGCGAGGCTGAGCACCCCGGGATCGTCGAGCTCGCGCAGGCCCTTCATGTCGAAGACCACGATCCGCGTCAGGCCGGGCAACTGCCCGCGCACCTCCAGCGCCTTGTCCAGTTGCTCGTCGTCTTCCACGAACAGGAAGCGCGTGCCCGAATCCGCGCACAGGTACTGCACCTGGCTCGCGGCATCGGTCGGATAGATGCCGTTGGACACGCCGCCGCAGGACAGCACGGCCATGTCGGCCAGCACCCATTCGACGACCGTGTTGGAGAGGATGGAGGCCGTGTCGCCGGGTGCGAAGCCCAGGCTCATCAGGCCGCCGGCGATCTCGCGCACGGCGTCGCCCGTCTGCCGCCAGCTCCAGCTGCGCCAGATGCCCAGCTTCTTCTGGCGCAGCCACGTGCGCGATCCGCGCTGGTCCACGCCATTCCAGAACAGCCCCGGAATCGTGTCGCCGGGCGGCAGGGCGCGGGCATCGGGCCGGATGAGGTGGGCATTCCAGAGCACGGACATCTCTATCTCCAGGTCTTCTTCTTTTTCCAGCGCCGCTCGCCGCGAACGCCGGCTTCCTTCATGCCGAGGTAGAACTCCTTGATGTCGTCCTTTTCCCGCAGGCGCGCGCAGGTGTCTTCCATCACGATGCGGCCGTTCTCCAGCACGTAGCCGTGGTCGGATGCGTTGAGGGCCATGTTGGCGTTCTGCTCCACCAGGAGAATGGTGGTGCCTCGTTCGCGGTTGATGCGGACGACGATCTCGAAGATCTCCTTCGTCAGCCTGGGACTCAGGCCCAGGCTGGGCTCGTCGAGCAGAATCAGTTCGGGCGCGGCCATGATGGCGCGCGAGATCGCGAGCATCTGCTGCTGGCCGCCCGAGAGCAGGCCGGCGTCCTGCGCCGCGCGGTCCTTCAGGATCGGGAAATAGCGGTACACCACTTCCAGGTCGCGCGCCACGCCGTCGCGGTCCTGGCGGGTGTAGGCACCCATCGCGAGGTTGTCCTGCACCGACAGCAGCGGGAACACCTCGCGCCCCTCGGGCACATGCGAGAGCCCCTGCCGCACGATGTACGCGGGGTCCTTGCCGTCGATGCCCGCACCCTTGAACTCGATGCTGCCCTTGCGCGGATCGATGATCCCGGAGATGGTCTTCAGGATCGTGGTCTTGCCAGCCCCGTTCGAGCCCAGCACGGTGGCGATCTCGCCGCGCCGCACCTGCAGGCTGACGCCACGGATGGCCTTGATCGGACCGTAGGCCGATTCGATGTTGAGCAATCTCAGCACGGCCGGCTCGCTCTCGCTGTCGATCGATGCGTTCATGCCGCGACCTCCCTGCGCAGGCTGCTGACGTCGTCGATCGAGCCGAGGTAGGCCTCGATCACGCCCGCATCGTTCTGCACTTCGCGCGGCGTGCCCATGGCCAGCACCTCGCCGTGGTGCATCGCCAGCACGCGGTCCGACACCTTCGAGACCAGCGCCATGTCGTGCTCGACCATCAGCACGGTGATGCCCAGTTCGTCGCGGATGTCCTGGATCCAGAACGCCATGTCTTCGGTTTCTTCCACGTTCAGGCCCGACGACGGCTCGTCCAGAAGCAGCAGCCTGGGTTCGGTGCACAGGGCGCGCGCCAGCTCCACCACCTTGCGCACGCCGTAGGGCAAGCCTGCCACCAGGGCGTCGCGGTGGTGCTGCAGGCCGAGGAACTCGATGACTTCCTCGACCTTCTCGCGCGTTTCGATTTCGGCCCGGCGCACCTTGCCGAGGAAGAGCATCTCGCTCCAGAGGCCACTGCGGTGATGGGTATGGCGCCCGATCAGCAGGTTGTGCAGTACCGTGGCGTGCTCGAACAGCTCGATGTTCTGGAACGTGCGCGCGATGCCCAGCGAGGCGATGCGGTGGGGCGGCTGGTCGGTGAGCAGCCGGCCCTCGTATTCGATGCTTCCGGACGTGGGCGTGTAGATGCGGCTGATCAGGTTGAACACCGTGGTCTTGCCGGCGCCGTTGGGACCGATCAGCGTGAACACCTCGCCGCGTTGCACCTCGAAGCTCACCTTGTTGACCGCGAGCACGCCGCCGAAGCGCACGCTGAGGTCCCTGGCTGCGAGCAGGGGGGAAGAGAGGTTCGGGCTCATTTCAGCCGGTCCGATTTCTGGAAGGATTTCTGCCGCTTGAACAGGCCGCGGCGGTAGAACGGAAACAGCTCGAGGTACGTGCGCACCTTGAGCCAGCGGCCGTACAGGCCCAGCGGCTCGAACAGCACGAAGCCGATCAGCACCACGCCGTACACCACGCTCTGCAGGCCCGGCGCCTGGCCGATGGCCGCCGGCAGGTAGTCCTTGGTCAGCGAGATCGCCTGGGGCAGCGTGATCAGGAAGATCGCGCCCAGGAACGCGCCGTGCACGGACCCCAGCCCGCCGATCACCACCAGCAGCAACAGGTCGATTGACTGCAGCACGCCGAACTGGTCGGGCGAGATGAAGGAAATCTTGTGCGCGTACAGCGCGCCGCCAATGCCCGCCAGCGCTGCCGAAAGCGCGAACGACAAGGTCTTGTAGCGCGCCAGGTGAATGCCCATGCTCTGCGCCGAGACCTCCGAATCGCGAATGGCCACGAAGGCCCGGCCCGTCGGCGAACGCAGCAGGTTGAGGATGGCCAGCGTCGAGGCCACGCAGATGAGCAGGCACAGGAAGTAGAAGCCCGTCGCCGTGTCCACCTTGAAGCCGAAGAGGTCGGGATGCTTGACGTGCAGGCCCGCGTTGCCGCCGGTGACCGACTCCCAGCGCGCCATCACCTCTTCCACGATGAAGCCGAAGGACAGCGTCGCGATGCCCAGGTAGATGCCCTTCACGCGCAGCGCGGGCAGCCCGACCACGGCGCCCACCGCCGCCGACAGCAGGCCGGCCAGGGCCATGGCGATGGGAAAGGGAACGCCCATGTTGGTGAACACCCCCTGGGTGTAGGCCCCGACGCCGAGGAATGCCGCCTGGCCGATGGAGAACAGGCCGGTGAAGCCGGCCTGCAGCATCAGCCCCAGGCCCACGATCGCGTAGATGAGCACGAAGGTCATCTGCGCCAGCCAGTACTCGGCGATGAGCCACGGCGCAGCGACCAGCAGCACGGCCAGCGTGCCGTACCAGAACACATGGCCGCCGTGCCGGGCGAGGTCGACATCCTGGCCGTAGCCGGTCTTGAAGAGGTATTGCATGTCGTCGTTCCTCTGTCTCAGACCTTCTTGCGCAGCTTCTCGCCGAACAGGCCGTTGGGCCTGACCATCAGCATCGCCAGCACCACGATGTAGGCGGCCGTGTCCTTGAAGCCGTCGGGCAGGTAGAAGCCCGAGAAAGACTCCACCAGGCCGATGACGAGGCCGCCGACGATGGCGCCCGGCAAGCTCCCGAAGCCGCCGATCACCGCAGCGGGAAAGGCCTTGAGCCCGATGAAGCCCATGTTGGCGTGCACGAAGGTGATCGGCGCGAGCAGCAGGCCGGCCGCCGCGGCGACGGCGGCTGCGAGTCCCCACACCAGTCCGTTGAGCCGCTGGACCGGGATGCCCATGTAGTAGGCGGCCAGCTGGTTCTGCGAGGAGGCCTGCATCGCGATGCCGACCTTGCTGTACCTGAACATCGCGAACAGCAGCAAGCAGAGCACGGCCGTCGCGCCGATCACCGTGGCCTGCTCGCCGTTGAGAACCAGCGGGCCCACGTTCCAGACTTCGTCCTTGTAGGGAACCGGCAGCGCGTGGGTTTCGGTGCCGATGCCGGGCACCATGGTGACGAGCCCGCGCATCACGTAGCTGATGCCGAAGGTCAGCATGACGACGGAGAACGCCGGTTGCCCCAGGATCGGGCGCACCACGATGCGCTCGAGCAGCACGCCGAACAGCGCCATCGCCGCGATGGCACTGACCACCGCGATCCAGTACGGCACGCCCAGCAGCGTCGTCAGCGCCAGGCCGCAGAAGGCGCCGAGCATCATCAGCTCGCCCTGCGCGAAGCTGACGGTTTCCGTGGCCTTGTAGATCAGCACGAAACCCAGCGCGATCAGGCCGTAGATGCAGCCCTGCGAAACGCCCGAAAAGGCGAGTTGTACCCACTGCAAGAGATGTCTCCTTCTCGGCCGGTTCATCCGGCCTTTGTCGTGGCGCGAACCTTAGGGCTTCGATGGCGCGCGGTCTTGCGTCGAGACGTTGTATGCAGCTGCCATGCGCATGCGGCGACCGATCGACCCGATCGGCAGGCGGTGCACGCGCGGACCATCAGCTTGTCGAGCGCGTCCGCAAAACGCTTGCGCCGAAGCGCCGTGTTGCGCAGTGCTTCGGCGCAAGACCTGCTCGCCTTCGTTCGATAGCCTTGCGTCGACCACGGCGTGCACCGAATGCCGCGCCCCGAAAGAAGAGGAGCGATCGATGAAAGAGACAACCGACGACCTGCGTGCCGAGTACATGGCGCTGGCCGACCTGGCGCGCAGCCTGAGCCCGGCGCAGTGGAGCCAGACCACCGCCTTCTACGGATGGAGCGCCTGGGACGAGATCGCCCACACCTGCTTCTTCGACGAAACCGCGCTGCTGTCGGCGACCGATAGCGACGCCTTCGCGCGCGATGCCGCGGGCCTGATGGCGCGGATCGCGGCGGGCCACGAGATCAGCGCGATCGCGCGCGAGAAGTACGCCCACCTCGATGGCGCGTCGCTGCTGGCGCGGTGGGAGCCGGTCGCCATGCGGCTCGTCGACGCACTGCAGTCCCTGGCCCCGAGGACGCGCCTGCCCTGGTACGGGCCCAGCATGAGCGCGCTGTCCTTTGCCTCGGCCCGGGTGATGGAGGTCTGGGCTCATGGCCAGGACGTGTGGGACCTGATGCGACGCGAGCGGCCGGCCACCGCGCGGCTGCGGCACATCGCCCATATCGGCGTGAATACCTTCGGCTGGACCTTCGTCAATCGCAAGCTGACCGTGCCGGTGCCCACGCCGCGCGTGGAGCTGGCCGCGCCCGACGGCGGCACATGGACCTGGGGCGATGCGGCCGCGACGGAGTTCGTGCGTGGGTCGGCCACGGACTTCTGCCTCGTCGTCACGCAGCGGCGCCACCTGGACGACACCGCGCTGCGCTACAGCGACGGCAGCGCCCGCCAATGGCTGTCGATGGCGCAGTGCTTCGCGGGTCCTCCCGCGCAGGGACCGGCACCGGGCGTGCGCAAGGTCTCGTACCCCTCCTGACCCGGCGATCGACGGCAGCGACTGCGCGCAAGACGATTTGCACCCGCTTGCCTAAGCTGCTTTCTATCCCTTCAAGGCAACCGCAAATGGCAACCATCGAATCGAGTGTTTCTCCGGGCAGCGAGACCTTCCAGTCCAACCGCGACGGCATGCTGTCCCTCATCGAGCGCGTGCGCGGCTACCAGCAGCGCTCGGTCACCACATCGGCCAGATCGCGCGAACGCTTCGAGAAGCGCGGCCAGCTGCTGCCGCGCGAGCGCCTGTCGCTGCTGCTCGATCCGGGCACGCCGTTTCTCGAGATCGGCTCGCTGGCCGGCCTCGGCCTGGACAACCCCGACCTCGAGAAGAGCGTGCCGGGCGGCGGCGTGATCGGCGGCATCGGCTGGGTCTCCGGCGTGCGCGTGATGATCAATGCCTCCGACTCCGGCATCGATGCGGGCGCGCTGCAGCCGATGGGCATCGACAAGCAGTTGCGCATGCAGGAAATCGCGCTCGAGAACAAGCTGCCCTATATCCAGCTGGTCGAATGCGCGGGCGCCAACCTCATGACCTACCGGGTCGAGGAATTCGTGGTCGGCGGCAACCTGTTTCGCAACATCGCGCGCATGTCGGCCGCGGGCCTGCCGGTGATCACCGTCACGCATGGCTCCTCGACGGCGGGCGGCGCCTACCAGACGGGCCTGTCGGACTACATCGTGATGGTGCGGGGCCGCTCGCGGGCCTTCCTGGCCGGGCCGCCGCTGCTCAAGGCCGCCACCGGCGAGGTCGCGACCGAAGAGGAACTGGGCGGCGCGGTGATGCACACCCACATCTCGGGCCTGGGCGACTACCTGGCCGAAGACGACCGCGATGCCATCCGCATCGCACGCGAGATCGTCGCGAACATCGACTGGCATCGCGATGTGCCGCCCGAGCCGGCGCGGCGCTTCAAGCCGCCGCGCCACGATGCGGAAGAGCTGCTGGGCATCATGCCGATGGACCCCAAGCGCCCGGTCGACATGCGGCAGGTGATCGCACGCATCGCAGACGACTCCGAGTTCCTGGAGTTCGGCGAGAACTACGGCAGCGCCACGGTGGTCGGCCACATCAAGATCGAGGGACTGCCGCTGGGCGTGGTGACCAACAACGGGCCGATCGACGTGGCCGGCGCCTCCAAGGCCACGCACTTCATCCAGGCCTGCTGCCAGTCGCGCACGCCGATCCTCTACCTCAACAACATCACGGGCTTCATGGTGGGCAAGGACGTGGAGGAGGCCGGCATCATCAAGCACGGCTCCAAGATGATCCAGGCCGTGACCAACGCCACCGTGCCGCAGATCACGATCTTCTGCGGGGCGTCGTTCGGTGCCGGCAACTACGGCATGTGCGGCCGGGGCTTTCATCCGCGTTTCTGCTTCTCGTGGCCCAACGCCAAGACGGCCGTGATGGGCGGCGAGCAGGCAGCCAAGACCATGTCCATCGTCACCGAGGCCGCCATGAAGCGCAAGGGCGCGGTGGACCAGGCCAGGCTCGACGACATGGAGCGCCGGATCATCGAGCGCTTCGACGGTCAGATGAGCGTGTTCCACACCAGCGCGCGGCTGCTCGACGACGGCGTGATCGATCCGCGCGACACCCGCACGGTGCTGGCGGAGCTGCTGTCGATCTGCCGCGATGCCGAACTGCGCAAGCCGCAGCCGATGCAGTTCTCGGTGGCGCGGCCCTGAACGAGAACGACGAAAGACATCATGCAACTGACACCCGAACACGAAGCGCTGCGCGGCACCCTCGAGCGATTCATCGCGCAGGAGATCAACCCGCACGTGGACGAATGGGAGAAGGCCGAGATCTTCCCGGCCCACCAGGTGTTTGGCCGCATGGGCGAGCTCGGCCTGCTGGGCCTGACCATGCCGGTGGAGAACGGCGGCGCGGGCCTCGACCCTTCGTACGCGGCCCTGATGGCCGAGACCCTCGCGAACATCGACTGCGGCGGCGTGCCGCTGGCCATCGGCCTGCAGACCGACATGGCGACGCCGGCGCTGGCGCACCGCGGCAGCAAGGCGCTGCGCGACGAGTTCCTCACGCCGGCGATCGCGGGCGAGTACGTGGCCTGCCTTGGTGTGTCCGAGGTCGGCAGCGGATCGGACGTGGCCTCGATCAGGACCACGGCGCGCAAGGACGGCGGCGACTACGTCATCAACGGCGGCAAGATGTGGACCACCAGCGGGACGCAGGCCGATTTCTGCTGCGTGCTGGCCAACACCTCCGACGGCGCGGCGCATCGCAACAAGTCGCTGATCGTGGTCCCGATGAAGACGCCGGGCGTGAGCGTCGCGCGCAAGCTCAAGAAGCTGGGCATGCATGCCTCGGACACCGCGCAGCTGCATTTCGACGACGTGCGCGTGCCGCAGCGCTACTGCATCGGCGAGGAGGGCATGGGCTTCATGTACCAGATGGAGCAGTTCCAGGTCGAGCGGCTGTGGGGCGCGCTCAACAACGCCGGCATGGCCCAGCGCGCGATCGACATCACGATCGACTACACGCGGGAGCGCAAGGCCTTTGGCCGCTCCATCCTCGACAACCAGTGGGTGCACTACAAGCTGGCCGAGCTCCAGGCCGAGGTCGCGTGCCTGAAGGCGATCTGCTGGCAGGCGGTGGAAGAAAGGGTCGCGGGCCGGGACGCCACGCGCACCGCCACCGTGGCCAAGCTCAAGGCTGGCCGCGTCATGCGCGAGGTGGCCGACGGCTGCCTCCAGTTCTGGGGCGGCATGGGCTTCATGGACGAGAGCCGCATCACGCGCATCTTCCGCGACGGTCGGCTGACCTCCATCGGCGGTGGCGCCGACGAGGTCATGCTGCAGATCCTCAGCAAGTTCATGGGCACCTTTCCCAAGGCGGCCTGAGCCGCGCGTTCGTCGTCTCTTTTCCGGACCCGCTTCCATGACCGACTTCACCTCTACCTCGACGCCTTTCCAGAAGGTCCTCATCGCCAACCGCGGCGAGATCGCGCTGCGCGTGATCCGCAGCGCACGCGCGCTCGGCTACCGCACCGTGGCGGTCTACTCCACCGCCGATGCCGGCGCGCGCCACGTGCTGGAGGCCGACCAGTCGGTCTGCATCGGCGAGCCGCTGCCGGCCCAGTCGTACCTGCGCATCCCGGCCCTCATCGAGGCCGCGCGCCTGAGCGGCGCCGACGCCGTGCATCCGGGCTACGGCTTCCTGGCCGAGAACGAGGACTTCGCGCAGGCCTGCAAGGACGCGGGCCTGGTGTTCATCGGCCCCTCGGCCGAAGCCATCGTGTCGATGGGCAACAAGGCCGGCGCCAAGACGCTGATGCAGGCCGCCGGCGTGCCCTGCATTCCCGGCTACCAGGGCGAAGACCAGGGCGAGCAGCGCCTGGCGTCGGAGGCCGCGCGCATCGGCTTCCCGGTGATGATCAAGGCCACGGCCGGTGGCGGCGGCCGCGGCATGCGGCTGGTGCCCTCGGCCCGGGAGTTTCCCGAACTGCTGCGCAGCGCGCGCTCCGAGGCGCAGAGCGCCTTCGGCGATCCCGAGGTGATCCTCGAGCGCGCCATCGTGGAGCCGCGGCACATCGAGATCCAGATCTTCGCGGACCGCCACGGCAACGCCATCCATCTGGGCGAGCGCGATTGCTCGGTGCAGCGCCGGCACCAGAAGCTGATCGAGGAGGCACCGTCGCCGGCCGTCGATGCCGCGCTGCGCGAGCGCATGGGTGCGACGGCCGTCGCGGCCGTGAAAGCGATCCGCTACGAAGGCGCCGGCACGCTCGAATTCCTGCTCGACCGCGAGGGCAACTTCTATTTCATGGAGATGAACACGCGGCTGCAGGTCGAGCATCCGGTGACGGAGGCCGTCACCGGGCTCGACCTGGTCGAGCTGCAGCTGCGCGTTGCCGCGGGCGAGGCGTTGCCGCTCACGCAGGAGCAGGTGCGCTTTTCGGGCCACGCCATCGAGGTGCGGCTGTGCGCCGAGGATGCGGACAAGGGCTTCATGCCGCAGAGCGGCACGGTCGCGCTGTGGAAGATGCCGGCGCGCTTGCGCGTCGAGGATGCATTGCGTTCGGGCGCGGAGATCCCGCCGTTCTACGACTCGATGATCGCCAAGATCATCGGCCATGGCCGCACGCGCGACGAGGCGCGCCGCAAGCTGATGGCGGGCCTGGAAGACGCCGTCGCGCTCGGCGTGACGACCAACCAGGCCTTTCTGCGCGACTGCCTCGCGCACCCGGTCTTCGCGGCCGGCGGCGCCACCACGGCATTCATCGGGCAACACCAGGAT
>NZ_JBZAYE010000239.1:0-10155 GCF_058244205.1 Variovorax sp. 20P10.2.4 | reverse complement strand
CCTCAGTCGCCGTCGACCAGGCCGCGCGCGATGGCCAGCGGCTCGTCGCGGAAGATCGCCATCGCGGTCTTCATGCGGCGGAAACCGAGCTTGCGATAGAACGGCTCCTTGCCGGCCACCGCGTACAGGATGATCTTCTTGTGGCCGCGCGAGCGCTCTACCAGTTGGGCGACGATCTCGCGGCCCAGGCCGGTGCCCTGGCGTTCGGGGTGCACCGCCACGTCGCAGATGTAGGAGCAGTCGAGGCCGTCGGCCAGCGCGCGGCCCGCGCCGACCAGCCGGCCGTCCTCATAGACCAGGCACTTGAAGAGGCTGGCGGCGTACACCTGCTTCAGGCTCTCGGGCGGCTTGTGGCCCAGCGGCGCGATCTCGTAGAGCCGCGACAGCTCGTCCCAGTCGACCGCGTCGATCGCGTGGCGCCACTCGAGGGCCATGGGCTCAGGCGGCGTAGAAGAATTCCTCGCGCACGATCTTGCCGTCTTCCACCGTGTAGAGCGCCATCTCCTCCATGGTGAAGCGCTCGCCGCTGGTCTTGAAGGTGGCGTCGATCTTGAAGCCGACGATGAAGCGGTCGTCGTGCGGCCACGGGCCCGCGACGATCATGCCGTGCACCTCGTGGTTCGAGGTCCACCATTCGCCCTTGCCGCGGATCGCCTCGATGCCGCGCACCTCGCGCGCCATGTCGGGCGGGCCGCCGGCCTCGACGCTCACCGCATCGCTCGCATAGAGCGTCAGCGCCTCCTCGTAGGCGCCCTGGCGGCACAGCTCGACGAGCGTGTTGGCGATTTCCATCGTGTCCATCGTGGTCATGGGTAGCGGCCTTTCTGCGGATCGCAGCAACGGGGTTGGGGGTAATGGGAACGGCTGGAGTCAGTGTAGGCCGCCGGCCGCGCGGCGCCCATCGGGAAAGACCGGGAATGACAAGCGCGCCGGGCCGGACTCAATCCGGCGCGTTGAGCGCGCGCATGCTGTCCACCGCCTCGTCCGAGGCCCAGAGCAGCGTGTTGAGGTAGGTCTCGATGCGGTCCACCAGCGCGGCGCGCGGGCCCTCGCGCCATTCGGTCGAGCCGTAGAAGGCCGACTGCTCGGCCTCGAGCGCCTCGCGGCTCGCATAGGCGCGCACGAGGTGGTAGCTCTCTTCCTCGTGGTCGCCGCGGCCGTAGCTCACCACGTCCATGCCCCTGGCGCGCAGCATGGGCACGGCGCGCGTGTGCATGGCCTCGTGGAAGGCCGCGAGGGTGCCGGGCTTGAGGCGGTAGGTGCGGATTTCGAGCAGTCGCCGGGTCATGAAGAGGTCCTTCCTGGATGCCGGCCACCGTTGTACCGCGTGCCGCGCCGGCGAGCCAGCGCGGCGTGCTTCAGCAGAACACGATCGCCGTGCGGTGCGCGATGCTCAGCCGCGCCGCCTCGTACAGCAGCAGCCAGGCCGCGTACTCGCGGTAGAGGCCGTTGTCGTCCTCGATCAGCGCGTCGATGCGCTCGGCCTCCTCGTCGCCGAGCTTGCCGTTGTTCAGGTGGATGCCCAGCGCGGGCGCCACGTAGACCAGTTCCTCGAGCAGGCGGTACGAGGAGCCGAGCATGCCGCCGGGCAGGCCCAGGGCTTCGTCGTCCTCCTCGTCCTCTTCCTCGTCCTCGATGTCGTCTTCCTCGGGGCCGCGCGAGAGGTCGACGTCCTCGTCGTCCTCCTCCTCGTCCTCTTCCTCGGCTTCATCGTTCTCGTCGCGCTCGTCGAACAGCACTTCCTTGAAGTCCACCGGCACGTAGAAGCCCTCGGCATCCGAGTGGCACAGCAGGTGGCTGTCCTCGCTGTCGAGCAGGGTCTGGATCTTCGGGTCGGCCGTGGGATCGACGTCGTCGGCCAGCGGCGTGGCCACCCAGTCGGGCGCGAGCACGCGGTGCGCGTAGGCGCGGCGCAGGTAGTGGATGAAGGAATAGGGGAAGCTCTCGATCGAGGCGCGCGAGTCGAACTCGATCGCCTCGCGCGGCTCGGTGTGCGGCGGCAGGCCGGCGGCCGCCAGCACGCGGTTGACTTCCGCCAGGTCCTCCTCGAACGCCTCGGCGCCCTCGGGGTCGTCTTCGAGCAGCTCGGCAAGCATGCCGACGCAGATGGCCAGGCCCATGGATCACTCCTCGTGGTTCGTGGCGGCGATGGTGACGAACCCAGATGAAGGCGGGATGACGGCCGGCCGCGCGTTGCGCCGAACCGTCATCCGCGCGGGCGGCTTCAGCGCGCCGCTTCGACCTTGATGCGCTCGTTCGGCACCTCGCCGAACATCTCGGGCGCGTACATCGCCTCGACGCGGCTCGGCGGCAGCGCGAAGTCGCCGACGTTGTTCAGGCGCACCGTGTACTCCATCTTCACCACGCCCTTGGGCAGGTACTGGTAGTAGCTGCGGAAGGCCTCGAAGCTGCGTTCCTCGAAGGCCGGCCAGCCGGCGCCCGACTTCTTCTCGCCCTGGGTGGCGATCTGCGAGTCGCGGCCCAGGCCGCTGCCGAGGATGGTGGCGCCGCCGGGCACCGGGTCGCTGATGACGACCCAGGTCATGTCGGCGCTGGCGTTGACCTCCAGGCTCACGCGCAGCACGTCGCCGCGCGTGTACTTGCCGGCCACCGCCTGCTCGACCGGCGTCACGGTCTTCTTGATCGCATAGCCGGCCGCGAACGGTGCCTTGAGCTGCACCGCCGCGATCGACTGCATCGTGAGCCAGGGCTTGCCCGTGCCCTGCTGGGTCACGAGCAGGGTGTCGCGCACCGGCGCGCCGCCGGGCGATGCGGCCCAGGGCAGGAACATGCCGTTGTTGCGCAGGTTGCCCGGCGAGGCCGGGGCGCCGAAGAAGGTGGTCTGGTTCGGCGCGCCGCCCGGATCGCTGGCCTTCACGCGCTCGACCTTGCTCCAGTCGACCTGCGCCTTGGCCGCGCCCAGGGTGGCGGCGGTGATGCCGGCCACCGGCGTGCTCTCGAACACCTTGCTGAACTTCTCGAGCGCCAGCCCGCCCCAGAGGTTGGCGGTGGTGGTGTGCCAGGCGCCGTTCTGCTGCCGGCCGATGAAGCCGTTGGCGAGCTTGCCGATGTCGTCCTTCCAGCTCGGGTCGTCCATCACCGTCAGCAGCAGGCGCGCGGTGTTGACGTCGCCATTGGTCATCAGCCACCACCAGTAGTCGTCGCGCTCGGTGCTGAAGATCAGCTTGGTGCCCTGGTAGGACAGCCGCGCCTTGAGCACGTTGTTGGCCTCGTCCATGCGCTGCTGGCGCTGCGGCACGTCCTGCACGCGCTTCAGAATGTTGAGCCAGTCGATCACCGCGCTGGTGGGCCACTGGTTCGGCGCGATGGTGATGCTGCCGAGCATGGCGCCCGAGGCCTTGCCGTAGCGCGACAGCGCCTCGAGCGCGGCCAGCTTGCGCACGTCCAGGTCCTTGCGCGGGCTCCAGAAGTCGCGCGTGAGGCGGCCCTCGACGAAGGCGATCAGGCCGGCTTCCATCGGCGCGCGCACGTCGTCGGCGAGCGCGAAGGCGGGGTCGAGCGAGGCCGCTTCGTTGGTGGCCGCCAGCAGGTACGAGGTCAGGATGTCGCTGCCGCCGTTGGCCTCGCCGTCGCGCGGCGGGAAGTAGCTCGCCAGGCCGTCGCTGTCGAGGTAGGTGGGCAGCTGCGCGAGCACGCCCTGCCACATCTTCGCGTCGCGCAGGCCGACCGACTTGCTGGTCTTCTGCTCGAGGCAGACGAAGGGGTAGTTGGCGAACCAGTCGCGCACGCCCGGCAGGCCTTCGGCCAGCTTGGGCTGCAGCGACAGCTTCAGGCCGCCGCGGCCGGGCAGGGCGTCGGCCGGCGGCGCCACGTCGATGGTGAACGGGCCGTCGACCTGCACCAGCGTGGCCTGCTGCACCGTGAGCGGCACCGAGGGCACGATGCGCTGGCGCACCTTGAGCGCGTCGCGCGCGCCGCCCAGCGTGTCCTTGGCCTCGATCTCCCACAGGATCGCCTCGGCGCGCGTCTGCGCGAGCTGCGCCGGCGCGGTCACGTTCCAGGCCACCTCGCGCGCCTCGCCGGCGGGGATGTCCACCGTCTGCGGCTGCAGGGTGAGCAGGGTGGCGCGCGGCGTGGCTTCCACCTTCATCGCCTTCTGCGTGGTGTTGCGCAGCGTGATCTGGGCGCGGAACTGGTCGTCCTCGCGCACCAGCGGCGGCAGGCCGCTGATGATCTGCAGGTCCTGCGTGGCCTGGATGCTGGCCTGGCCGGTGCCGAACAGGTCGGTGCCCGAGTCGGCCACCGCCACGATCTTGAAGGTGGTCAGCGCGTCGTTGAGCGGCACCGTCACCACGGCCTGGCCGTTGGCGTCGAGCACCACGCGCGGGTTCCAGATCAGCAGGGTCTCGAGCAGCTCGCGCGTCTGGCCCTTGCCGCCGCCGCCGCCCGCGGGCACGGCCTTGCGCCCGTAGTGCCGCCGGCCGACGATCTCCATCTGCGCGGTCGAGGTGCTGACACCCCAGCTGCGCCGCTGCAGCATCGCGTTGAGCAGGTCCCAGCTGTCGTTGGGCATCAGCTCGAGCAGCGCCTGGTCGACCGCGGCCAGCGCCACCTCGGCGCCGGCGGCCGGCTTGCCGTCGGGCAGCTTGGCGGTGATCGTGACCTGCGCCTTGCCGCGCACCGGGTAGCTGGGCTTGTCGCTCGCCACCGTCACGTCGAGCTGGTGGGCGCGCGTGCCGACGCGGATCTCGGCCATGCCGAGGCGGTAGGCGGGCTTGCTGAGGTCGACCATGGCGGTCGGCGCCACGTACTCCTTGCCCTCGTACCAGAAGGCGGTCCACCATTCGCGCGGCGCCTTCCAGCCCCAGCTGAAGAAGCTGTACCACGGCACCTCGCGCAGCCGCCCGCGCAGCGCGAGCACGCTCACGTAGGCGTTCGGGCCCCACTCGGGCTTGACCTGCAGCGTGACCGTCGGGTCCTGGCCGTTGAGCTGCACCACGTGCGTCTCGATCACGCCCTCGCGCTCGACCGACACCAGCGCGGTCGCGAAGCGGAACGGGCTGCGCACCTGGAACTTGGCGATCTCGCCGGGCTGGTAGCTCTTCTTCTCGGGCAGCACGTCGATGCGGTCGTTGTCCTCGCCGCCGAACCAGAGCTCGCCCTGCTTGGTCACGTAGACCGAGCTGGCCGCGCGGGCATCCCGGCCCTCGCTGTCGGTGGCGCTGGCGACCAGTTCCACCTCGCCGGCGTCCTTGAGCTCGGTCTCGCAGAGCAGCAGGCCGCGCGCGTCGCTCTTGCCGCTGCAGACGGTGCCGATGTCCTTGGTCTCGGTCTTGTTGTCGTAGGTGTAGAAGCCGCCCACCATGCGCTTGCGGCTGGTGGTGGTGATGCGCGCCACGGCGCGCACGTTGAGCGTCACGCCAGCCTGGGGCTTGCCCGCGAGGTCGAGCGCGAGCGCCTGGAACTTGACCTTCTGCGCGGTCGAGACCCAGCCCTCGGTCTTGATGCCGGCGATCACGCCCGCGGGCCACAGCGTCTGCGTGCTGCGGATGGTCTGCACCTCGCCGTTCGGGTCGGCGTAGGTGGCTTCCAGCAGCAGCTCGCGCGCGGCCTTGACCTTGGGCACCTTGTCGATCGTGAGCTTGCCGGCGCCGTCCTTGTTGAGCGTGAGAGGCAGCTTGTCGGCGATCACGCGGGTGTCGCTCGCGCTGTTGAGGTCCTCCTCGCCGCCCGTGGCCTCGGGGCCGGCCGCGGTGGCCGCCTGCAGGCCCGCGGCCTCCACCGGCCGCGGCGGGCTGAAGCTGAAGGCGTCGTAGTCGGAGAAGCTCAGGCTCTTGCCGCGCACCATGGCCGACACGCGCACCGGCAGGTTGGCCGCGCCGCCGCCGGCCACGTAGTTGATCTGCACGTCGGTGGGCACGGCCGTGGCCGCCACCAGCGGCTTCTTGTCGCTGGGCGCGATGCGGCCCTCGAGCACCGGCAGGCGGAATTCCTCGACGCGGAAGATGCCGGTCGCGAAGCTGCGGCCGCCGCCGTCCTCCTCGTCGTCGCTCTCGTCGTTGTTCTTCTTGGCGCCGCCGCTGCGCAGCTGCACCTCGTACACGCCGAGCTTGGCCGCGGCCGGAATGGCGAAGCTGTTCTCGGCGCTCAGGCCGCCGGTGGCGGTCTTGCGCCAGGCCAGCGGCTGGGTGAACTGCTGGCCGCTGCCCTGGTGCGTGATGACCAGCGTGTCGGGCGTGCCGTCGGGCAGGCCGAAGCCCTTGCGGGTCTGGGTGCGGATCAGGCTCTTCATCGACACCGTCTCGCCGGCGCGCAGCAGCGTACGGTCGAAGATGGTGTGGGCGATGCGGTCGGGCTCGGGCTGCAGGCTGGTGGGCACGTTGAAGCGCCAGGGCTCGATGCCGCGCTGCCAGTCGCTCTGCGTGAAGGCGAGGTCTTCCACGCCCTTCTCGTCCTTGGCGCGCGCGCTGACGAACCAGAAGCCCTCGCCGTATTCGTCCTCGCCGTTGCAGTTCGGCGCCTTCGAGGGCACGCCCTCGAGCATCACGGTGCCGTCGGCGCCGGTGGTGCCCGAGGCCACGGCCTTGCCGCGGCAGTCGGACACGCGCACCTGCGCGCCCGCCACCACCTTGCCCTTGTCGAGCGTGGTGACCCAGGCCATCGAGTTCTCGCGGCCCAGCTTGAAGTGCACGGCCAGGTTGGTGGCCAGCGCGCTGGTGCGCACGTACATCGTGCGGTTGGCGCCCAGGCGTTCGTCGAGCAGCGCGTCGCCGAGCTTCTGCGAGGCGATCTCCAGCACGTGGAAGCCCGGCGTCAGCGGGATGCCGATGACCTCGAAGGGGCGCGGGTCGCCGCTCTCGGCCTTGGGCATGTCGAGCGACTTCACGCCCGGCTGGCCCGAGAGCAGCGACAGCGTGCGGGTCTGCACGTAGCTCTTGTCGCTGCTGTCGAGCATCGGCGGCAGCGGCGTGCGCAGGTCCTTGCGCGCCTCGGTGCGCGCGATGGTGTAGCTGTCGTAGCGGCGCACCTTGCGCAGCCACTCGATGATCTCGGCGTCGGTCTTCGGGTTGATGTCGCTGACCTTGCCGGGCGTGAGCGCCTGCACCATCAGCTGCGGCTCCACGCGGCGCACCGTCACCGGCATCATGGCCGGGGTGTCGGGCTCGGCCAGGCGCTCGATCACGCCGAAGGGCGAGGCCGCGAACTTGGCCAGCGGCGGCATGGCGCCGGTCGCGACTTTCAGCGGGAAGCTGTCGGGCGAGGCCAGCGGCCGGCCCGAGGCGTCCTCGAACTTCGAGGGCAGCTCGATGCTGAAGGAGGTGCTCTCGGCCAGCGGCGGCGCGAACTCGATCGAGCTCACCACGTCGTCGGCGTTCTGGGCCGAGCCCTCGTCGTCGAACTTGGGCGAAAGCGTCTTGCCGCCGCCCTTGAGCTGGATCGCCGCGGCCACCTTGCGCGTGACCGGCGCGTTGAACTGCAGCGTCATCGGGCGCAGCGGCAGGCAGGCGGCCTGCGCGTTCTCGCGCTCGCAGGTGAAGGAGACGGCGAAGGGTTCGCGCACCGTGAAGCTCAGCCGGCGCTCGACGCTGTTGGCGATGCCCGAGGGCGTGGCCACGCCCTTGCCGTAGACGATCTGCAGCTTGCTGCCGGGCGTCAGCGTGCGGTTGCACTGCAGGGTGACGAAGCGCAGCGGCGTCTTGGCGGCGGCCTTGTCGCGGCCATGGGCCTTGAGCAGCTCGGTGCGCTGGGCGCCTTCGATCAGCTTCACGGGCACGCGCTCGCCGACGCCGTCGGCCGCGCACCAGACGTTCTCGCGCACGCTGTCGAGCGTGGCCGGGCCGTTGAGCTCGAGCATGAACATCTGCTGCTCGTCGATCTTGGCGTAGCTGCCGGGCTCGAAGTCGCGGATGAAGGGACCGCCGGTGGAGAACTGGTAGCGCTCGGGACCGGTCAGCTCGCCGCTGGCGGGCTTGAACGAGGCGATGCGGCTGATCGTGCAGCGCACGCCGGGCGGCAGGTCGTTCTCGAAGTCGTAGACCCACTGCTTGGCGTCGGTCCAGCGGCCCTGCCCCTTGCCGGCCTGCGCGTCGGTGCAGCTCACGGACAGCGGGGCCGGTGCCTTGGGATCGCCGAAGTTGACCGCGGCCTGGTCGAACTTGGCGACCACCTGCCGCACGCGCGAGACCTCGCCCTGGGGCGTGAGGCTGGTGATCTGCAGCGCGAACGCGGGGGCGGCCAGTGCCGCCGCGCCGATGGCCAGCCAGAGGGATCGCGCACTCATCGAACTGTTCACAACTAACTCCTCCTGAGGACAGCGCACGAGGGTAGCCGATTTGCATGGCGCCACGGCAGTGCCGTCCGTCATAGGCCGGTGGGCCGGAGCCTGCGAAGTCGCCCCTTCTTCTTACAATCGCTCACCCCGGGCGAGCGTCGCGCGGACGAAGTCAGGAAACCGCCGCCAACCGATGAAACGCTACTGGGAAATCGACGCCTTGCGCGGGCTGATGCTCGTGCTGATGACCGTCACCCACCTGCCGACACGGCTGACGGACCCGCTGGGCCAGCCCTTCGGCTTCGTCTCGGCGGCCGAGGGCTTCGTGCTGCTGTCGGCCTTCGTCGCGGGCCTGGTCTACAGCCGCATCGGCCACGTGCGCGGGGTCGAGTCGATGCGCAGCGCGTTCTGGCGCCGCGTGCTCAAGGTCTACCTCTGCCATGCGGCCACCCTGCTGTTCCTGTTCACCGTGATCACCGGCGTGGGCCTGCACATCGACCAGCCGGCGGTGAAGAACCTGGTCTCCTACTACCTGGCGGCGCCGCGCGACGGCTTCCTCTACGGGCTGCTGCTGGTGTACGAACCGGCGCTGCTCGACATCCTGCCGATGTACATCTTTTTCATGCTCATGAGCCCCTGGGTGCTGGCCTTCGCGATGCGCCACGGCTGGCTGCCGGTGATGGCGGTGAGCGCGGCGCTGTGGGCGGCGGCGCAGTTCGGCTTCAGCGAATGGGTCTACGGGCTGGCGGTGCGCCACCTGGGCCTGCCGGTGCCGTACCACGAGATGGGTGCCTTCAACACCTACGCCTGGCAGTTCCTCTGGTTCTCGGGGCTGGCCATCGGCGCCAGCCGCAATGCGCCGGGCATGCAACCGCTGCGCTTTCCGGCCTGGCTGCTGGTGCTGGCGGCGGGCGTGGCGCTCTACTGCTTTTACTGGCGCCACACCGGCATCAACGGCCAGGCGCCGTTCGGTGGCGACGTGGAGCGCAACCTGCTGTTCGACAAGTGGCTGCTCGGGCCGCTGCGGCTCGTGAACCTGGTGGCGCTGGGCATCCTCGCGGTGCGCTTCGGTCCCTGGCTGATGCGCAAGCTGCCGCGCCTGGGCTGGCTCGAGGCCATGGGCTCGGCCTCGCTGCCGGTGTTCTGCGCCCACCTGGTGGCCGTTCTGCTGGTGCTGGCCTTCTATGGCGACAGCCAGACCGCGCGGCCCTGGTGGGGCGACGCGCTGCTGCTGGCGGCGGTGTTCACCGGCATGTACCTGGTGGCGCGCGTCTCGCGCGGCGCCGACGTGCCGCCGCCGGCGGACGAGGTGCCGACGGAACCTGCCCGAGCCTAGTACCCCGTCAACGGTTCATGCCTGGCCGACCGGCTCGCCGCGGCGAGCAGGGCGTCGGGGTCCACCGCGTGCAGCGCCATGTGGGCGACGCCCTCGCGCTTGGGCACCCAGCAGCGCCAGGTCAGGAACACCATCGCGAGGCTGCTGCGCAGGTCGACGTGCACGCCGTCGAGCATCAGCGGCACGCTCTCGGACTTTCCGTCCTCACGCTGCACGGTCGTGCTCAGCCGCACGCCGGGCAGCCAGACCTGCACGTGCGCATGGTCGGGATGCATGTGCAGCAGCTGCAGCTCCTCGTCGCCCGCGAGCGGCGCCTCGTGCACCAGGCCCGGCGCGGCGTACTGGTAGAAGCGGTAGTCGAAGTCGTCGGGCAGCAGCGGATGCTTGCGCGCGAGCCAGTCGTCGTCGTAGCGGCCCGCATGCCGCTGGCGCGGGCGCCACACCGGCGGCAGCGGCGCGAAGCCCTGCGGCACGTGGTCGTGGCGGCGCCAGTCGGCGATGGGGTCGGCGGGATCCTCGATCGCGGGCGCGGGCCACTCGGCAGCGGCGTCGCAATGCGCGGCATCGACGATGCCGCGGCCCAGCG
>NZ_JBZAYE010000238.1:0-10159 GCF_058244205.1 Variovorax sp. 20P10.2.4 | reverse complement strand
GGCGCCGCCGGATTGGCAGCGACGGCGTTCATGCGGCCACCGCGGCCCGCAGGCGCGGGCGCATGTCGTCGGAGATGCGGTCGCAGCGGTCGATCCACACGTCGGAATGCGCGAGCGCATGCTCGATCAGGCCCTCGAGCACCTTGAGCCGCGAGGGCTGGCCGATGATCTGCGGATGCATGCCGACCATCATCATGCGGTCCTCGGCAAGCAGCACGTCGAACTCGCTCTTCCAGGCCTCGAGCGCGGCCGAGGGCGCCTGCAAGGTTCGGCCCGGCAGCGTGATCGAGTACTGGAAGAAGGGCGCGTCGTCGAGCACCCAGCGGAACGGCAGCTCGACGATGTCGGTGCGCTGGCCGCCGATCTCGAGCAGGTAGGGCGAGTCGTCGTCGAAGAAGTTCGAGGAGTAGTCGAAGCCGTACTCCTTGATCAGGTCGAGCGTGATGGCGCTGAACTCGGCCGCGGGCGAACGCCAGCCGCGCGGGCGGCTGCCGGTCAGGCGGGTCAGCACCTCGAGGCCCTTCTCCATCTCCTCGCGCTCCTCCTCGGGCGTGAGGCCGACGATCCAGCGGTGGCTGTAGCTGTGGTGCGCCACCTCGTGGCCGCGGTCGATCACCTCGCGCATCAGCTCGGGATGCTTCTCGGCCACCTCGCCCGGCACGAAGAAGGTCGAGTGGATGCCGTAGCGCTCCAGCAGCTTGAGGATGCGCGGCATGCCGACCTTCCAGCCGTAGGCGCCCTGCGACATCAGGATCGGCCGCTGCGCGTTCGCGGGATCGCGGCCGGTCCACATGGTCTCGGCGTCGAGGTCGAAGGTCAGCATGAGCGGGAAGCCTTTGCTCGTGGTGGGCATCGCGAAGTCCTGGAAAGAGAAGAAGAGGAAGAAGGGTCTAGACGTGCTTGTGGAAGCCGGTCCAGCGTTCGGCCAGCAGCAGCACGATGCCGGTGGCCACGATCAGCAGGGTGGAGACCGCGGCGACGCTGGGGTCGACGCCCTGCTCCACCGAGGTGAAGATCTTCACGGGCAAGGTGGTCTGGCTCGCCGAGAGCAGGAACACCGACACCGGCACGTTGTCGAGCGAGGTGATGAAGGCGAACAGGCCACCGGCCACGAGGCCGGGCTTGACCAGCGGCAGGGTGACGAGCCGGAAGCTCGTGAAGCCGTCGGCGCCGAGCACGCGCGCCGCGTCTTCCAGCGACTCGTCGACCGCCGCCAGGCTGCCGAGGCTGGCGCGCACCACGTAGGGCACGGTGATGACCACGTGCGCGAGCCACAGGCCCAGCGAGTTGCCGCGCAGGCCGGTCATCGTGTAGTACTGCAACAGCGCCACGCCGAGCACCACCGAGGGCAGCACCAGCGGCGCCATGAACAGCGAGGTCAGCGCGGCCGCGCCCGGCACCATGCGGCGGTGGATCGCATAGGCGGCGATCAGGCCGAGCACCAGCGCGGCGGCGGTCGAGGCGGCGGCGAGCCAGAGGCTGGTCCAGGCGGCCGAGAGGTATTCGGGATCGCGCAGCACCACCTCGAACCAGTGCAGGGTCAGGCCCTTGGGCGGGATCGTGAGGTAGGCGGTCTTGCTGAAGGCCGCGAGCACCACCACCAGCACCGGGATCTGCAGGAACACGACCACCGCGATGGCGGTGGCGGCGAGGCCCAGGCCCTGGCGCTGCGTTTCGGTCGAGGTGCTCATGCCTGGCCTCCCCAGCGCTTGAGCAGCCGGCTCGACAGCGCGATCACGGCCAGCGTGAGCGCGGTCAGCACGAAGGACATGGCGGCGCCGGCCGGCCAGTCGAGCGTCTGCAGGAAGTCGTCGTAGATCAGCGTGGCCATCACCTTGTAGGTGGCGCCGCCGAGCATGCGCGGCGTGACCAGCGCGCTGATGGTCAGCACGAACACCAGGATCGAGCCCGAGAGGATGCCGGGCGCGCTCATCGGCAGCGTGATCGACCAGAACACGCGCAGCCGGCTCGCGGCCAGGGTGTAGGCGGCCGACTGCACGTCCTTCGGGATCGCCTGGATCGCGGGCACCAGCATCAGCACCATGAACGGCAGGAAGATGTGCGACATGCCGACCAGCAAGCCGAACAGGTTGAACATCATGCGGATCGGGCGCTCGATCAGGCCGACGTCGATCAGCAGGTTGTTGATGAGGCCGCGGTTGGCCAAGAGCGCGATCCAGCCGAAGGAGCGCACCACGAGGTTGAGCAGCATCGGGAAGATCACGAGCATGGTCAGCGCGAGCCGCATGCGCGGGCCCGCGTTGGCGATGTAGTAGGCCAGCGGATAGCCGAGCACGAGGCAGATCGCGGTGACGCCGAAGCCCAGCACCAGCGTGCGCAGCACCACCTCGCGGTAGTACTCGTCGGTGAGGATGCTGGTGTAGTTGGCCAGCGTCCAGCCGCTGGCGATGCCGCTGCCGGGCACGTAGGGATGCAGGCTCAGCGGCACCATCAGCAGCACCGGCGCGACGAAGGCCAGCAGCAGCACCAGCAGCAGGGGCGAGGCCAGCAAGGCGCCGGCGGTGTGGCGCGATCTCATGCCGCGGCGTTCACGTAGACATGGCGCGGATCGATCGCCACGCCGACCGGCGCGCCGACCTCGAGGCCGGCATGCGGGCCGTTGGTGGCGGCCTCGGCGATCAGCTCGATGCCGCCGAGGGCCAGCAGGTACTGCACGCGCGAGCCGACGAAGGAGCGCATCGCGACGCGGGCTTCGTAGCGCGGCAGGTTCGCGGCGTCGGAGGAATCCTGCGCGCCGAGGAAGCGGATGTCCTCCTGGCGCACGACCACGTCGACCGCGGCGCCGTCGGCGATGCCCTCGGCCTGGTGCACGGCGAGCACCGGGCCGTCGCTCAGTTGCACCGTAGCGGCCCCCGCTCCGACGCGCGCGAGCTTCCCGCCGAGCCGGTTGGGCCGGCCCATGAAGCTCGCGACGAAGCCCGTGGCCGGGCGGTGGTAGATGGCCTCGGGCGTGTCGAACTGCTGCACCACGCCATGGGCCAGCACGCAGACCCGGTCGGACATCGACATGGCCTCGCCCTGGTCGTGCGTGACGAACAGCGTGGTGATGCCGACCTCGCGCTGCAGCCGCTTGAGCTCGATCTGCATCTCGTCGCGCAGCGCGGCATCGAGGTTGGACAGCGGCTCGTCGAACAGCAGGATGCTCGGGCGCGGCGCGATCGAGCGCGCCACCGCCACGCGCTGCTGCTGGCCGCCCGAGAGCTGGCGCGGCAGCCGGTCGCCCAGCGCCGAGAGGCGCACGCTGGCCAGCGCCTGCTCGACGCGGCGCGTGAGTTCCGCGCCCTGCACGCCCTGGCGGCGCAGGCCGAAGGCAACGTTCTCGAACACGCTCATGTGCGGGAACAGCGCATAGGACTGGAACACCAGGCCGATGTTGCGCTTGTTGGTGGGCAGCGCGGTGACGTCGCGGCCGTCGATCAGGATGCGGCCGCCCGTGGGCTCGATCAGGCCCGCCACCATGCGCAGCACCGTGGTCTTGCCGCAGCCCGAGGGGCCGAGCAGCGAGATGAATTCGCCGTCGTTGACCGACAGCGAGACCGAGGAGGCGGCGACGTGTCCGGGGTAGCGCTTCTCGAGGCGCTCCAGCGTGAGTGCGGGCATTGGGCTTACGGAATCGTGGGAACGGCGGCGGCGCTCAGCGCGCGACTTCGCGCTGCCAGCGGCGGGTCCACTCGGGCATGGACTTCGCGACCTGCTCGGGATCGGGCAGCCAGAGCTTGTCGAAGGTCTCCTTGTACGGAACGATCTTCGCGGCCTTGTCGCTGAGCTTGACCTGCGTGTTGACCGGGCCCGCGTACTTGCGCTCGGCGAAGCAGGCCTGGCCTTCCTTCGACAGCACCTCGTCGATGTACTTGAGCGCGAGCGCCGGCGACTTCGCGCCCTTGGGAATCACCAGCGCGGGCAGGATGCCGACCGCGCCCTCCTTCGGATAGACGATCGCGAGCGGCAGGCCCTTGTCGATGGCGGAGCCCGCGCGGTCGGGGTACCAGACGGCGGCGGCGATCTCCTGGCGCTCGAACAGCGAGACGATCTGGTCGGCCTGCGTATAGAGCGTGACCGAGGCCTTGGCGATCGGCTTCACGGCCGCGAAGCCGGCATCCATGTTGCTCAGCTCGCCGCCCTTCATGCGGTTGAGCGCCATCAGGAACTGCGAGCCCGAGGTGCCGCTGATGTCGCCGATGGCGAGGCGGCCGTCGTACTCGGGCTTGGCGAGATCGGCCCAGGAGGTGGGCGGGGTCTTGATCTGCTTGGTGTCGTAGACGATGACGGTGGCACCCGTCATGAACACGATGTACTGGCCGTCCTTGTCGAGCGCGCGCGGCGAGATGTCGGCGGCATTCGCGAGCCTGGACTTGTCGATGGTCTCGAGCAGCTTCTCGTTCTTGAGCTGCGCGGCGAGCGAGTTGTCGATGTAGACCACGTCGAAATCGGACTTGCCGCCGGTCGCGCGGATGGCCGCGGCGAACTGCGAGGAGCTGCCGAGCTTGAGCGCCACCTTGGCGCCGGTCTTCTTCTCGAACGAGGCGATGTGGCAGGTCTTCGAGTCGTCGGCGAAGGAGCCGCCGAAGATGCCGACCACCAGCTCCTCGGCGTGCAGCGCACCCGACATCAGCAAGGAGGCAAAGCCCAGGGACAGGCAACGTGCGAGCGCGGTTTTCATGGAAGCGACTCCTGTGAGAGCGAAGGCTGGAGGGGATCGAAGCGCGATGCGATTCACTTTATCTTTTGCAAAAGATAAACGCAAGGCATTTAAGATAGGTACCAACCCGCTGCCCGGCGATGCACCAGAACGCATCGCGAACGCACGTAAATCGCCATCGAAAGGACGCCATGCAGCACAAGGACGATGCATCGAAGAGCCCGCCGCGACCCCGCAGTGCCAAGGCGCGCGAAGCGCTCGAGGTTCCCGCGCCCGAGGCCTTGCAACCCGCGACCGGCGGCGACCTCGTCGAGCGCGGCATCCGGCAATGGCGCACCGAGCGGCCCGACATCGACAGCAGCGGCAAGGCGGTGGTCGGCCGGCTGCTGCGGCTCGAGGAAGTGGTGCTGCGCACCATCAACGCGGTGCTGCAACCCTTCGGCATCAAGTACCAGGAGTACGCGGTGCTCGCGACCTTGCGCGTGGCCGGCGCGCCCTACCGGCTGTCGCCCTCGCGGCTGCAGAGCACGCTGCTGTTCACCTCGGGCGGGCTGTCGAACCTGCTCAAGCGGCTCGAGCAGGAAGGGCTGGTCAAGCGCTCGATCCATCCCGACGACGGCCGCGGCGTGCTGGTGAAGCTCACGGCCAAGGGCATGCGGCTGGCCGACGAGACGATGCCCAAGCACGCCGCCGCCGAGCTGCATCTGCTGCGCATGTTCGACACCGGCCAGCGCGAGGCGCTCGCCGGCCTGCTGAGCCAGATGATGACGGGCAACGCACCCGAGACCGGCCCCGAGCCGGGCTGACGCCTCAGAGCAGACCGAGCGTCATCGCCTTCAGGGTCGCGGCCGCGCGCGTGGTGCAGCCGAGCTTGCGGAAGATGTTCTCGAGGTGCGCGCGCACCGTGCTCGGGCTGATGCCGAGCGTGCGCGCCGCCTCCTTGTTGCTCTCGCCGAGGCTGATGCGGCCCAGCACCTCGACTTCGCGCGACGAGAGCAAGGCATTGGCTTCGCCCTCCGCGGCGGGCGTCTTCGCAGCCACCGATTCGCGCCCCGTCAATGCAGCGACGGCGGCCGCATCGAGCCGGCCCTGCTCCGCCTCGCGACGCAGCTGCGCTTCCGCCTCCCCAACCGCCAGCGCGGGCCGGCCCGGCGCGCCCGTGTGCAGCAGCACCCAGTGCACCGCCGCGGCCAGCACGCGTTCGGCCGTGCCGATCGCCGCGCCCTTCACGCCGCGGAAGAAGCCCGAGCCATCGAGCCGCTCGTCGACGAAGGAGGCGATTTCGGCCTCGGCCCGCAAGGTCTCGATGCGGCGCGCGGCGCGTTCGGTCCAGTAGGGCACGAGGCGCAGCCGCTCCTTGTCGGCCTCGCTGCGCAGCCTGGGCGAATCCCAGACCGCATTCGGCACCGAGGCACGGCCGATGCCATGGATCAGCGCCGCGCGCCGCACCTGCTCGCAGGCCGCGGCATCGAGCCCCAGGCCCACGGCGCAGGCGGCGGCCGCCTCGGCCACGCGGCGCGAGAAGCCGGTCATCCACGGCATCTTGAGATCGATCACGTCGGCGATCAGCTCGAGCGGCGCGAGCGCGTCGCGCAGTGCGCCCTCGGGCGCCTGCAGGTCGGCCGCGGCGCCCTGGTCGAGCGCATGCAGCCAGTCGACCGCGTGCTGCTGCGCGACCTGTACCAGCGCCGCGGGATAACGCCCGTCGGCGCGCTCGGCGATCTGGCGCAGCGCGCTCTGCAGGCCATGCGTGCGCGAGAAGATCTCGAGATCGCCCGCGAGCGTGGCCAGGTACACCGCCTCCGGAATATGCGGCGCGGCCAGGCCCGCCGGTTTGCCGCTGCCGTCGAAGTTCTCGAACATGTGGCGCAGCGGCCGCTCGACCGCCTCGGGCAGGCCGAGGAAGCGCGCGATCTCGCCCGACACCTCGCAATGGATCTCGGCCAGCGAGCCGACCGTTCCCGCGAAGGCCGCGGCCTCGCGCGCCGAGGCGGTCGCGAGCATCGCGCGGCGTCCGCCGACGTCGTCGCCAAGCAGGTCGGAGAACTCGGGCGCGTTGGCAGTGCAGCCCGACCAGCGCAGCAGCGCGACGCAGGCCACGTGGCCCTGCGCCGCGTCGTCCCGGCCCATCGCCTGCGCCAGCCTCGCGGCGATCCACGCCACGCGCGCCGAGTGGTCGATGGGCTGGCCCATGCTGAGGTCGCCGACGAAGGCGAGCGCCTTGATGGCATCGAAGAGCGGGACGTGGGCGATGGGCTGCAAGGCAATGGATCCGGTAGGCGACGGGCGCCGGCACCTTACTTCGACTGGCGCACGGCGTCCAGGATCACCTCGGCCACCTTCGCGGGCTGCGACTGCTGCGGCACGTGGCTGGTGTTCAGCGTGGTCACGTGCGCGCCGATGCGCTTGGCCATGTCGCGCTGCAGCGCGGGCTGGATCATGTGGTCGGCGCTGCTGACGATGTACCACGAGGGCTTGGTCTTCCAGGCGGCGGCCGACACCTTCTGCTCGAAGGCCTTGGCCTGGATCGGGCCCTGCGTCACGGCCATCACGCGCGTGGTGGCGGCCGGCAGGTCCTGCGCGAAATGCTTGCTCATGCCCTCGGGCGTGAGGCGCAGGAAGCCCGAGGCATCGGCCGCGATGTGGGCGAAGCCGGGCGGCGCCGGATAGTCCTTGCCGAGCTCGCCCGAGTTCTGGCCCGCGTCGGGCGCGAAGGCCGCCACGTAGACCAGCGAGGCGACCTTGTCGTTGCCGCCGGCCTCGGTGATCACGGTGCCGCCCCACGAGTGGCCGACCAGCACCACCTTGCCGGGCTGCGCGTCGATGGCGCGCTTGGCGGCGGCCACGTCGTCCTCGAGCGAGGTCAGCGGGTTCTGCACCGAGACGACGTTGACGCCCTTGGCCTGCAGCAGCGGGATCACCTTGGCCCAGTCGGAACCATCGGCGAAGGCGCCGTGCACCAGCACCACGCTGGGCGATGCGTTGGCGGCGGCGGCCGCGGCCGGGCCCGCCGCGCTGGCGGCCGTGACGGAGAACGAGAGGCCGACGGCCAGGGCGGCGGCGGCGAGTTGGAGGCGTTGGAAGTGCTTCATGAGAGGGTCTTGGCAAGGGAGTGACGGGAGCCGCTACTGTCGGCCGCGGCGCCTTTTCGCGCCATTGGACGAATGTCCGATCGCCCCCTCCCCGCCCCCCTCAGAACTTGTAGTTCAGCGTCGCCACCGCATTGCGCGGCGTGCCCGCGAAGGCCTGCCCGTCGATGTTGACGTTGTATCGCTTGTCGAACAGGTTCTCGATGTTGAGCTGCAGCGACAGCTGCGGCGAGACCGCGTAGCGCGCCATCAGGCTGAAGACGGCGCGCGAGCCCTGCGTGTAGCGCATGTCGACGTCGCCCACGCTGAACGGGTAGTACACGCGGTTCTGCCAGTTGACGCCGCCGCCGACCGTGAGCTGGTGCCAGCGGCCCGGCAGCCGGTAGGTGGTGAACAGCGTGGCCAGTGTGGTCGGCATCGAGGGGTTGATGCGCTCGCCGCTGCCTTCGCGCCCGAGCGTGCGCGCGATGCCCGCGTTGACCTGCCAGCCCTCGGCCAGTTCGCCCGACAGCTGCAGCTCGATGCCCTTGGTGACGACGCCGCGCGCGCCGTAGTAGGCGCCATCGGTCGAGCCGGGCACGAGGCGGGTGCCGTCGCGCTGCGCCACGTTCTCCTGCTCGGAGCGGAACAGCGCGAGCGAGCTGTTCAGCCTGCCGTTCAGGTGCTCGCCCTTGAGGCCGATCTCGTAGCTCTTGCCGGTCACCGGGTCGAGGTAGCGGCCGCTGGTGTCGCGGTAGTTCTGCGGCTGGAAGATGTCGGTGTAGCTCGCGTAGGCCGAGTAGTGCTCGCCCAGGTCGTAGATCAGGCCCGCATAGGGCGTCAGCACTTCGTGGCGGCGCGTGGTCCGGTCGTCGGCCGTGAGGCGGGTGGCACGCCAGTCGTTCTGGCGCGCGCCGAGGATGAACTTGAGCGAATCGGTGACCGAGAAGCGCGCGGCGCCGTAGTAGCCGGTCTGGCGCAGCTTGTCGATGCCCGACACCTCGAGCTGGCCCCAGCTCGGCTCGGGATAGCCGCCGTTCCAGAGGTAGAAATTGCCGACCTCGGGCAGCGCGCTCAGGCGCACGTGATTGGCCTGCACGTAGCGTGACTGGGTGTTGCTCAGGCCCAGCACCAGCTCGTGCCGGCGCCCCAGCAATTCGAACGGGCCGGTGGCCTGCAGGTCGAGGCTGTTCTGGCGGAATTCGTGCTCGAAGTAGCCGGGCAGCGAGCCCAGCCCCGTGCCGGTGAGGCGGTCGAGGTCGCCGAACAGGTAGAGCAGCTTGGCGTTCTGCTTGCTCTGGCGGTGCGAGGCATTGGCCTTGAGTTTCCAGCCGTTGCCGAAGGCGTGCGTGAGGTTCGCGAACAGCGTGGTATTGGTCGCGTCCCAGTGGGTCCAGGGCGTGCCGATGCTCTTCGAAGCAGCCCAGTTCGCGGGGCCTCCGTCGCCGAAGGTCAGCGGCAGGCCGCCCCAGGTCGATCCGTTCGGACGGCTGGCCTGGGAGTCGATGCCCACGCTCAGCGAGGTGCCGGGCGTGAGGTCGGCATCGACCACGCCGTAGAGCACGTGCTTGCGGCCGTGGTAGCGCTCGAGGAAGGAGTCGCGGTCCTCCGTCATGCCGATGACGCGGGCGCGCACGCGGCCGTCCTCGGTCAGCGGGGTCGAGAGGTCGACGGTGGCGCGGCGCAGGTTCCACGAGCCCAGCGCGAGCGAGGCGCTGCCGGTGAACACCTTGCTGTCGGCATGCTTGCGCACCAGGTTGACCGAGGCCGAGGGATTGCCGGCGCCGGTCAGCAGGCCGGTCGAGCCGCGCACGATCTCGATGCGGTCGTACAGCACCGGGTCGTTGTTGGAGGCGCCGAAGAAGTCGGTGGTGACCGTGGTCGGCACGCCGTCGTACTGGTAGTTGTCGATGTAGAAGCCGCGCGCGTAGAGGTCGGTGCGGTCGCTGTCGGAGCTGACCGCGAACACGCCGGTGACGCTCTTCATGGCCTGCCCGAGCGAGAGCAGGTTCTGGTCCTCGATCTGCTGGCGCGTGAGCACGGTGACCGACTGCGGCGTCTCGCGCGGCGACAGCGCCAAGCCGGTGGCCGCGGCGGTGGCGCGCGTGGTGTACGAGCCGGTGCCTTCGGTGGTGCCGCTGCGGTCGGCGTCGGCCGTGACGGTGACCGGTGCCAGCGTGCCGATGCCGGTCTGCGCGCCGGTGGCGGCATCGGCACCCGCTTCGCGCCGGCCCAGCGTGTAGCTGCCGTCGCTGCGCGCCACCACCTGCAGGCCGCTGCCCGCGAGCAGGCGCTCGATGGCTTCGCGCGCGGTGTAGCGGCCCGAGACCGCCGGGCTGCTGCGGCCCTGCGTCAACGCGGGATCGAAGGACAGCGCGATGCCATTGCCGACCGCGAAGCTGGCGAGCGTGCGGCCCAGCGGGCCGGGGGG
>NZ_JBZAYE010000237.1:0-10213 GCF_058244205.1 Variovorax sp. 20P10.2.4 | reverse complement strand
GCCGGGCGCGCGGGGCTGCTCGCGCACCAGCCGGTGCCGCTGTCGTGGCTCTACCAGTCCGGCTTCGCGCACGACTTCCCCGACACGCCGATCCACAGCGAGACGCCGCTGACGCTCGGCCCGCACATGGTGCTGGCGGCCACGCCCGACCTGATGCATGCGATGGTGCTCAAGCTGCTCGATGGCGTCGGCCTGTCGGACCTCGCCGCGGCCTGCCGCGACAAGTTCCTCGCCAACCCCGAACGCCAGCACCTGGTGCTCGACATCCCCGAGCAGGTGGTGGGCACCTCGCGCGATGCGCCGCTGCACCGCGCCATCGCCTTCATCGAGGCCAACGCGGGCCGGCCGCTGACGGTGGCCGAGATGGCCTCGGCCGCGGCGGTCAGCGAACGCACGCTGGTGCGGCTGTTCGCGCGCCACATCGAGCGTTCGCCGATCCAGTTCCTGCACGAGCTGCGCGTGAAGCGCGCGCGCATGTGGCTCGAGGCCACCTGGCGCTCGATGCACGAGATCGCCGACGCCTCGGGCTACGCGGACGTCTCGACCTTCCGCCGCACCTTCAAGCGCATCGCCGGCATGAGCCCGTCGGAGTACCGCGAGCGCTACACGGTGCGCACGCCGCGCGCGGTGTGGCAGCTGCAGGCTTATGACGACGTGCTGGCGCCGGGCAAGGGAAAGCCGGCGGCCCGCCCATGAAAAAAGCCCGCACCCTGGCGGGCGCGGGCTTGTCGCGGGGCGAATGCGATCAGTCGACCAGGCCCAGGTGCAGGAAGCCGGCGTTCAGCGACGGGGTGCGCGCGCCGATCAGCAGCTCGATCTGCTTCGAGCGCATCGCGAAGTAGACCGAACTGCCCTTCGTCGCCGTGCGCATGCCCGTCGGTCCGAACGATGGCTGGACCGCCAGCGCGAGATCGGCCTGCGCGGTCGCCGCGCCGTCCGTGCCGGTCAGCGAGTACGTCGAGCCGGCCGCCACCACGACATCGGCCGTGCCGCCCGTCGACCAGCCCTTGCTGCTGAAGTCCGCGTAGCCCGACGCGGCAGGCACGCCCACCGCCAGCACCTGGCTGTTGGTCGTGGGCGACGGACCCGCGCTCAGGTAGACCTTCTCGCCGCCGAAGTCGGCGAGCGCGAAGCGACCGAACAGGGTGCCGTCGACGGCGCTCTTCATCGTCCACAGCCCGGGCTGCTGCGGATCGGGCTCGATGTTGCTGACGGACACGTCGGCGCTCGGGCACTGTTCGATCTTGTAGATGACGAGGTTGAGGCACTGCTTCATCACCTTGCCGCCACCCGAGATCTGGATCTGCGCGATGGCCGATTGCCCGCCCGCGGGCGAGAAGTCGATGCGGCCGCGGTCGTAGGTGCCGTCGAGCTTGCCCTGCTGCAGGAGCAATGCGCGCGATGCGATGAAGGGGAACGGCGCATAGGCCGTCGGCGAGGTGTAGCCCACCGCGAACGGCAGCGCGCCGACGATGTTGTCGCCGAGGCCGCGCAGCGCGAGGATGCTGCTCTTGCTGCGGCTGCTCTGCACCTTCCAGTCGCCGTCGCGCGATGCGCCCGCGGTCAGGGTGCCCGAGCTGGCATCGCCCGCCGCATCGGTCAGGGTGTAGCTGGCCTTGTCGAAATCGATGGCGAGCACCTGGCGCGAGCCGTTGGCGGCATACACGGTGTAGCGCCCGTTGCGGTAGTCGCCGTTGCCGACCGAGAAGCTCAGTTCCTTGCGCCGGTTGCCCGATGCGCTGGCCGTCAGCTTGAACTCGGCGCTGCCCGTCGCGTTGGGATTCTTGAAGCGCGACAGCCACTGCGAGCCGGAGGTATCGACCTCGACGCGCTGGGCCACGCCGTTGCGGCTGTCGCCGGTCCAGGTGATCTCGCTGCCATCGCTGGACTTGACCGTCACGAGCTGGCCCGGCGCCACCTGGTACTTGCCCGCGCTGTCGGGGCTCGCGGCGCTGCCTTCGACCTCGACGGATAGCTTGGCTTCCGACTCGGCGGGCGTCTGCGGCAGCGCGCCGAACGGCAGCCCGCCACCGCCACCACCCCCGCCACCGCATCCCGCGATGACCGCCACCAGCGCCGTGGCGCACAGGGACTTCGTTGTGCTTCTCCTCATCTCTTCATCTCTTTCTGTTGGATTGACCCGATGCCCCGCCGACCTCGTCGGCAGACGGCGGCCAAATCTATACGCGGTGGAATACTTTTGCATCATCATGAAACGCGGTCGTCGCCGCCCTGCAACGCTCCTCCCAATGGGTGATTGAAGGTCGCGAAAGCGAGCGGGCCGTCTCGCCGTCTCATCGCCGTCGCACCGGGAGCGCGACAACGCACCCCACCCGCGACAAAACCCCCGCCAAGTCCTTGATCCGCCGTGCGCAGCCCCACGGCACGAAAGCTGCGCAACGCAGCCTGCGCCGTCCGCGGCGCAGCGTTCGTTCTCATCCATTCATACACGGAGACATTCGATGACCGCATCCACCGCCGCCCCCACGCGGGCTGCCGCCACCTGGCTGGCCGACTTCGGCGCCGCGCTCGCGCGCAACGACGTCGAGGCCACGGTCGCGCTGTTCGAGGCCGAGGGCTTCTGGCGCGACCTCGTGGCCTTCACCTGGAACATCCGCACGCAGGAAGGCGCGGGCGCGATCCGCGCGATGCTGGCGGCGCGGCTGGCCGACACGCAGCCCTCGAACTTCGCGCTCGAGGGCGAGGCCAGCGAGGCCGATGGCGTGACCGAGGCCTGGTTCACTTTCGAGACCCGGGTGGCGCGCGGCCGCGGCCACCTGCGGCTGCGCGGCGGCAAGGCCTGGACGCTGCTGACCACCATGACCGAGCTCAAGGGCTTCGAGGAGAAGACCGGCGCGAACCGCATCAAGGGCGCGGAGCACGGCGTGCACAAGGGGCGCCAGAGCTGGCTCGAGAAGCGCGAGGAGGAAGCCCGCACGCTGGGCTACACCGAGCAGCCCGAGGTGGTGATCGTGGGCGGCGGCCAGGGCGGGATCGCGCTCGGCGCGCGGCTGCGCCGGCTCGGGGTGCCCACGATCATCATCGAGCGCAACGCGCGCGCGGGCGACTCCTGGCGCAACCGCTACAAGTCGCTGTGCCTGCACGACCCGGTCTGGTACGACCACCTGCCCTACATGCCCTTCCCAGACGACTGGCCGGTGTTCGCGCCCAAGGACAAGGTCGGCGACTGGCTCGAGATGTACACCAAGGTGATGGAGCTCAACTACTGGAGCTCGACCACGGCGAAGAAAGCGCGCTTCGACGAGGCCACGCAGCGCTGGGAAGTGCGCGTGGAGCGCGAGGGCAAGGAGGTGGTGCTGCGGCCGAAGCAGCTGGTGTTCGCGCTCGGCGTGTCGGGCTATCCGAACGTGCCCGTGCTCGCGGGCGCCGAGAACTTCCAGGGCGACCAGCACCATTCGAGCAAGCACCCCGGGCCCGAGGCCTACGCGGGCAAGAAGTGCGTGGTGCTGGGCTCGAACAACTCGGCGCACGACATCTGCGCGGCGCTGTGGGAGCACGGCGCCGACGTGACCATGATCCAGCGCTCGTCGACCCACATCGCGCCCTCCGACTCGCTGATGGAACTGGCGCTCGGCGGCCTGTATTCCGAGCAGGCGGTGAAGAGCGGCATCGACCACCACAAGGCCGACCTGATCTTCGCCTCGGTGCCCTACCAGGTGATGCACACCTTCCACATCCCGGTCTACGACGAGATGAAGAAGCGCGATGCCGACCTCTATGCGCGGCTGGAGAAGGCGGGCTTCCTGCTCGACTTCGGCGCCGACGGCTCGGGCCTGTTCATGAAGTACCTGCGGCGCGGCTCGGGCTACTACATCGACGTGGGCGCCTCGGAGCTGGTGGCCAACGGCAGCGTGAAGCTCAGGAGCGGCGTGAACATCGAGCGCGTGAACGAACGCTCGGTGACGATGACCGACGGCAGCGAGCTGCCGGCCGACCTGCTGGTCTATGCCACCGGCTACGGCTCGATGAACGGCTGGCTGGCCGACCTGATCTCGCCCGAGGTCGCCGACCGGGTCGGCAAGTGCTGGGGCCTGGGCTCCGACACGCCGAAGGATCCCGGCCCGTGGGAAGGCGAGCTGCGCAACATGTGGAAGCCGACGCAGGTGCCCAACCTCTGGATCCACGGCGGCAACCTGCACCAGTCGCGCCACTACTCGCAGTTCCTCGCGCTGCAGCTCAAGGCGCGCGCCGAAGGGCTCGATACGCCGGTGTACGAACTCGCGCCCTCGCACCACCGGCGCTGAGACGCGCGGCGTCCGGAACTTTTCAGCCGTCGATGCGGCGGCGCAGGCCGTCGAGATCGGTCACGGTGATGCCGCCGTACTCGATGCGCAGCAGGCCGGCCGATGCCAGCCGCCGCAACGCCGCGTTGCAGCGCTGGCGCGACAGGCCCGAGAGGTTGGCGATCTCCTCCTGCGACACCTCCAGGTGCGGATCGCTGCCCGGATGCAGCCACTCGTGGAACAGGCCGACGAGCGCGCGCGCGACCTGGCTGTCGGTGTCCAGCAGGTGGTGGGCGGCGAAGTTGCCGAGGAACCAGTGCATGCGCTCGTTGATCTGGCGCAGCAGGAAGTCGTCGAAGCTGCGGTGCGTGGCGCGCAGCCAGTCGAAGGTCTCCAGCGGCATCAGCGCCACCCGGCTGGGGCGCAGCGCGATGATGTCCGCGGTGCGCGGCACGCCGCGCAGCAGCGTGCCTTCGCCGAACCAGCTGCCGGTCGACAGGCCGCCCAGGGTGACGGAGCGTCCGTCGGGCGAACTCACGCACCACTTGAGCAGGCCGTCGATGGTGCCGTACCAGTGCAGCGGGGTGTCGCCGCAGCGGCACAGCGCGGCGCCGGTCGCCACCTCGACCTCGCGCATCTCCTCGAGCACGCGCTCGCCGGCGGCCACGCCGAGCTGCGGAAACCAGGCCGAGCCCTGCAGCAGTTGAGCCAGGGTCAGCGAGGCGGGGGGAGGAACAGGCCGGGCAGCGGGCATCTTCTCTCGAGGCTCAGGGCAGGTCCCTGACGCGCTGCAGCTCGGCCTGGGCTTCGCGCAGCTTGTCCTCGCGGCGCGCGATCTTGTCGCGATCGCCCTTGCGGCGTGCCTCGGCCAGCTCGCGTTCGCGCTGCGCGACCTTGCGCTCCTCGCCACGGATGCGCTCCTGGTGGCGCGCGGCCAATTTGGCATCGCTGCAGTTGCGCCGCACCTCGGCCAGCGCGCGCTCGAGGCCGCGCACGCGGTGGTCCTGGCCTTGCGCCTTGGCGGCTTCGATGTCGCGGGAAATGGCCTCGCGCTTGGCGGCGCAGCCCGCCTCGGGACCGCCCTGCGCGAAGGCCTGGCCCGATGCGAGGACGGCGGCGGCCGCGAGGACCAGCGATGACAGTTTCATGAGCGCTCCTTGTTGTGGATGAATGCGAACGACAGGGGCGACTGTAGCCTCTGCACGCCGCGTAAACCCTGCCCCCGAATGTCGTCGCGATGACTGAGTGCGGCGGCTGCCCCAAAAATAATGGCGCGCTCCACGAAGGACTCCAGGAACCCCGCCATGTCGAAGCGCAAAGTGATCGTGACCATCGCCCCCACCGGCGGCATGGCGCACAAGTCCCAGAACCCCCACCTCCCCACCCAGCCCGCCGAGATCGCGGCCGACGTGCTGCGCTGCTGGAACGCCGGCGCCAGCGTGGCGGCGATCCATGCGCGCCGCCCCGACGACGGCGCGACCTGCGACGCCGAGGTCTACCGCGAGATCAACAGCCGCATCCGCGCGGGCGGCTGCGACATCGTGCTCAACAACTCCACCGGCGGCGGCGTGCACGGCGACATGGTCAAGCCGCTGGCCGGCGACCGCTGGGAGATCGCATGGGAGGAACGCATCAAGGGCATGGACGCGGGCGCCGAGATGTGCACGCTCGACGCCACCACGCTGAACCTCAGCTTCGAGGGCAGGCAGATCCTGATGGACACGCCGATCACGCGCGGGCGCGAACTCGCCGCCGGCATGAAGGCGCGCGGCATCAAGCCCGAGTGGGAGGTGTTCAGCCCCACGCACATCCTGCAGGACGCGACCACGCTGATCGGCGAGGGCCACGACGACGAGCCCTACTTCATCAATCTGGTGATGAACGTGCACCGCAACTTCCAGAACGCGATGCCCTACTCGCCGCGCTTCCTGCAGATGATGGTCGACACGCTGCCCAAGGGCAGCATCTTCGGCGTCAGCGGCATCGGCACCTCGCAGCTCGAGGCCAACGTGGCGGCGCTGCTGCTGGGCGGCCATGCGCGCGTCGGCCTCGAGGACAACCTCTACTTCCGCCAGGGCGAGCTGGCCACCAACGTGCAGCTCACCGAGCGCATCGTGCGCGTGATCCGCGAGCTCGACATGGAAGTGGCGACGCCTGCCGAGGCACGCCAGCTCATGGGCCTGCCGCGCGTGGGCACGCCGCGGCCCGAGTTCGCGCTCGGCTGAACCGGCACCCGCCAGAACAACGAACGGAGACAGAGCGAATGAACCTTTCCCGCACCGCCCTGGCCCTCGCGCTCGGCGCCGCCTTTTCCGCAAGCGCATCGGCCCAGGTGTCCGACGACGTGATCCGCATCGGCTTCATCAGCGACATGTCGGGCCTGTACCGCGACTACGACGGCCCGGCCGGCGCCGAGGCGATCCGCATGGCGATCGCCGACATGGGCGGCGCCATCGGCGGCAGGAAGATCGAGCTGGTCACGGCCGACCACCAGAACAAGCCCGACATCGCCGCCGCCAAGGCGCGCGAGTGGTTCGACGTGCAGAAGGTCGACATGCTGATCGGCGGCGTCAACTCGGGCGCGGCCATCGCCATGGCCGGCGTGGCGGCGGACAAGAAGAAGCCCTACTTCGTGGTGGGCTCGGGCGCGTCGAGCCTCACCAACGAGTACTGCTCGCCCTACACGGTGCACTACGCCTACGACACGGTGGCAATGGCGCGCGGCACCGCAAGCGCGGTGGTCAAGGCCGGCGGCAAGAGCTGGTACTTCGTGGCGGCCGACTATGCCTTCGGCGCCGCGCTGCAGAACGACGCGACCAAGACGGTGCTGGCGAACGGCGGCACGGTGGCGGGCTCGGTCAAGCATCCGCTGGGCGCGAGCGACTTCTCGTCCTTCATGCTGCAGGCGCAGAGCTCGAAGGCGCAGGTGCTGGCGCTGGCCAACGCGGGCGGCGACACGGTCAACGCGATCAAGTCGGCGGCCGAGTTCGGCATCGCCAGGAACATGAAGCTGGCCGGCATGATCATCACCATCAACGACGTGCATGCGCTGGGCCTCAAGGCCTCGCAGGGCATGTACCTGACCGACAGCTGGTACTGGAACCAGAGCCCCGAGGCACGCACCTGGGCGCGCCGCTTCTTCGACAAGCACAAGCGCATGCCCTCCTCCTTCCATGCGGGCGACTACTCGGCCGCGCTGCAGTACCTGCAGGCCGTGAAGGCCGCGGGCAGCGACGATGCCGACAAGGTGATGGCGCAGCTGCGCAAGACGAAGTTCGACGACATGTTCGTCAAGGGCGGCTGGCTGCGCGACGACGGCCTCATGGTGCACGACATGCACCTGATGCAGGTGAAGTCGCCCGAGGAATCGAAGGAGCCCTGGGACTACTACAAGGTGGTGGAAGCGATCCGCGGCGAGGCCGCCTGGACCACCAAAGCCGAGAGCCGCTGCGCGCGGTGGAAGTCATGAGCGCGGCGCACGGCGTGCGGCGCGTCGCGGTGGTCGGCACCGGCGTGATCGGCGCGAGCTGGACCGCCTACTTCCTCGCGCAGGGCCTCGACGTCAACGCGACCGATCCCTCGCCGGGCGCCGAGGAGCGGCTGCGCCAGGCGGTGGCGCAGCACTGGCCCACGCTCGAGCGCTTCGGGCTGGCCGCGGGCGCCTCGGTCGACCGGCTGCGCTTCCACGACAGCCTGGAGGACGCGGTTTCGGTGGCCGACTTCGTGCAGGAGAACGGCCCCGAGCGCATGGATTTCAAGATCGAGCTGTTCCGCCGCATGGACGCGGCCGCGCCGCCCGACGCGATCCTGGCCTCGAGCTCCTCGGGGCTGGCGATCAGCGGCGTGCAGTCGGGCTGCGCGCACCCGCAACGCGTGGTGCTCGGCCATCCGTTCAACCCGCCGCACCTGATCCCGCTGGTGGAAGTGATCGGCGGCGAGCGCACGTCGGCCGACACCATCGAGCGCACCATGGCCTTCTACGCGGCCATCGGCAAGCGGCCGATCCACGTGAAGCGCGAGGTCAAGGGCCACATCGCGAACCGGCTGCAGGCCGCGCTGTGGCGCGAGGCCTTCCACCTGGTCGAGCAGGGCGTGGCCTCGGTGGCCGACATCGACACCGCGATCGCGCACGGCCCGGGCCTGCGCTGGGCCGTGATGGGACCGTTCATGAACCTGCACCTGTCGGGTGGCGCGGGCGGCATCGCGCACGTGCTCGCGCACCTGGGCGGGCCGATCGAGGACTGGTGGAAGGACCTCGGCGCGCCGTCGATGACGCCGGCGCTGCAGGCGCAGGTGAGCGAAGGCGTGGCGCAGGAGCTGGGCGCGCGCCGCACGGCCGAGCTCGAAGCCGCGCGCGACACCCTGCTGTTGAACCTGATTCGCGCCAAGGCCGACACCGGCACACTCGATTGACATGACCGATTTCCTCCAGGACGACAGCCTGATCGCCCCGCCCCGCACGGTGCGCATCGACTTCGACGACGGCTCCTTCGCGCTGCGCTCGCCGCAGGCGCTGAAGCCCTATGCGCGCTGCATCGGCGAATGGATCGAGCGCTGGGCGCGCGAGACGCCCGAGGCGCTGGCCTTCGCCGAGCGCGACGACGGCGGCGCGGACTGGCGCCGGCTCGACTACCGCGCGCTGCGCCAGGCCGTCGGCGCGGTGGCGCAGGGCCTGCTCGACCTCGACCTGCCGGCCGATGCGCCGGTCGTGATCCTGTCGGACAACGCGATCGACCACGCGGTGCTGATGCTGGCCACGATGCACATCGGCCGTGCGGCCTGCTCGCTGTCGAGTGCCTATTCGCGCATGGCCAAGGACCCCTCGCGGCTGCACGAGATGCTGCGCGCGCTGCGGCCGGGGCTGGTCTATGCCTCGGATGCGAAGGCCTACGGCGCCGCGCTCGCGGGCAGCGGTGTGGAGGCGGTCGCGGTGTTCAGCCGCAACGCCGACGCGCACCCCGGCGCGCTGGCCTTCGCGCAACTGCTCGCCACCGCCGAGACGCCCGCCGTGATGCAGGCCTTCGAGGCGGTGCTGCCCGACACCCATGCCAAGTACCTGCTGACCTCGGGCTCGACCGGCAAGCCCAAGGTGGTGATCAACACCCACCGCATGCTGTGCGCCAACCAGCAGATGATGGCCCAGACCTGGCGCTTCCTCGCGCACGAGAAGCCGGTGCTGGTCGACTGGCTGCCCTGGAGCCACACCTTCGGCGCCAACCACGACCTGAACATGGTGCTGGCGAACGGCGGCGCGCTCTACATCGACGAGGGCCGGCCCGCGCCGGGCCTGATCGAGAAGACGGTGCGCAACCTGCGCGAGGTCAAGCCCACGCTGCTGTTCAACGTGCCGCGCGGCTACGACATGCTGCTGCCCTTCCTCGAGGCCGACGACGCGCTGGCCACCGAGGTGTTCTCGCGCCTGCGCCTGGCCTTCTACGCGGCCGCGGCGCTCGCGCCCTCGACCTGGCAGCGGCTCGAGGCGGTGGCGCGGCGCGTGCGGCCCGACCGGCCGCTGTGGCTCACCACCTCCTGGGGCGCCACCGAGACCTCGCCCGCGATCACCTCGGCGCACTGGAAGCTCGACGGCGCGGGCTGCATCGGCGCGCCGCTGCCGGGGCTGGAACTGAAGTTCGTGCCCAACGGCGAGAAGCTCGAGATGCGCGTGAAGGGCGTGTCGGTGTTCCCCGGCTACCGCGGCGCGCCGCGCGAGACCGCGCAGGCCTTCGACGAAGAGGGCTACTACCGGCTCGGCGACGCGGGCTTCCTCGCCGACGCGGCCGATCCGGCGCGCGGCGTGATCTTCAACGGCCGCGTGGCCGAGGACTTCAAGCTCTCGACCGGCACCTGGGTCTCGGTGGGCACGCTGCGCGTGAAGCTGGTGTCGCTGCTGGCGCCGCATGCGCAGGACGTGGTGCTCACGGGCCACGACCGCGACGAGATCGGCATGCTGGTGTTCGCGAGCCCGCAGG
>NZ_JBZAYE010000236.1:0-10221 GCF_058244205.1 Variovorax sp. 20P10.2.4 | reverse complement strand
GCGCCCCCGGTCAGCGCGAACAGCACGCCCGCGAGCCCGGGTCCGACGGCACGCGCGCCGTTGAAGGTCATCGACACCAGCGTGATGGCCAGCGGCAGTTCGGTGCGCGCCACCGTGTCGCTGACGGCGGAATTCCACGAGGGCGACTGCAGCGCCGTGCACACGCCCAGCAGGAAGGTGAAGAACAGCAGCCCGCCCGGGCCGATCCAGCCGGCCAGCGCGAGCAGCGTGAGCGTCAGCGCGGCGAGCCCGTAGACGCCCTGGATGCGCAGCATCAGCCGCCGGCGGTCGATGGTGTCGGCCAGCACGCCGGCGGGCAGCGACAGCAGGAACATCGGCAGGAAGGAGGCGGTCTGGACCAGCGCCGAGAGGAAGGACGAGGCCGTGAGCTCGATCATCAGCCACGAAGCCGCCATGTTCTGCATCGCATTGCCGACGAAGAACAGGCTGCCGGCGCCCCAGAGCCCGCGGAAGGCGGGCTGGGCGAGCGGACTCCAGAGCGAGGCTGCGTTCGGGGCGGTGGGATTGCTGGGATTCAAGCGCGGGGCGATCGGCGGCGGGCGAGGCAAATCATATAGATGCGTGCGCCGGCCCGCTCGCGGCGCGCCCGGCCAACGGTTTCCGCACCTCGCGCGCGGCCGTCGGCGACGCCGCGCGCTGGGTCGAGGAGTGACCTCGTAGCGAACTGGCGGGGCGCTCAGTCTTTGCCGCGTCGCTTCTGTGTCGCGACCGGAGGCGGCAGCGCACCGCGCACCACCTGCTGGAGCTGGCGCACCGAAGGCAGCTTGCCGCGCAATTCCGCCGGCAGGGCGGCCTGCAACTGGTACTCCGCCACGCCGATAGGATTGGTCTTGCTGCGCAAGGCGAACTCGACCTCCAGGTTGTCCTTCTCGGCGCACAGGATGATGCCGATCGACGGAGCGTCGCCGGGCGCGCGCTCCCTGTCGTTGAGCAGGTTGAGATAGAAGTCCATCTTGCCCGCGTACTCGGGTTCGAAGGAGCCGACCTTCAGTTCCACGGCGACCAGGGCTTTGAGGAAGCGGTGGTAGAAGAGCAGGTCGATGAAGTATTCCTTGCGTCCCAGCACGAGGCGGTGCTGGCGGCCGATGAAGCAGAAGCCGTAGCCCAGTTCGAGGATGAAGTCGCGCAGCCTGTCGAGGAGCCGGGTTTCCAGCTCGCGTTCCTTCACCGCCTGGCGGATGCCCAGGAACTCCAGGCTGTAGCTGCTTTTAAGCACCTCCTCGGCCTGCTGCGCCATGGCGGGCGGCAGCACCCGCGGGAAATTGTGGCTCTTACCCTCCGCGCGCGAGCGTTCCCAGGCGCCGGCCTTGATCTGGTTGAGCAGAATGTTGCGGCTCCAGCCCAGCGCCGCGCTGGCGCGCAGGTAGTAGAGGCGTTGCGCCGGGTCGTCGGTCTTGCCCAGGATCTGGAGATGGTGACCCCAGGGGATTTCTGCGACGAGTTGTCGCAGAGATTCGTTGCCGCCGAAGACCCCGGGTTTCCGCTTGTCGGCGGAGCGTTCGATGCTTCGGCCCGAGGCCTTGTCCTTGGAACTTTCTGCGACAAGCTGTCGCAGAAATCCGGGCTCGCTGTAGGCCTCGACCATGCGCCGCATGTCCCAGACATTGCGCGCCGAGAAGCCTTGGGTGCCGGGGAAGGCCGCGCGCAAGTCCCGGGCGATGCGTTCCACCACGGCCTCGCCCCAGGCTTGCGCCTGCTGCTTGTGGAGGATGGCTTCGCCGATGTCCCAGTACAAGGCGATCAGGCCGTGATTGACCGCGCGGGCCGCGGACTGGCGGGCCGCCGCGACACGCTCCTTGAGCGCCTCGATAAAGGATGCGTAGTCGGCAGCTTCGCCGCTGGGCAAGGTCATGCGTGCACTATAGGCCAGGCCCGCTGCGCCGCATGCGGCGCCCGCTCAGACCTTGATGCGCCCGGTCGCGACCAGCTTCTGCGTCAGCGCGAGCTGCTCGGCCAGGAAGCTCGAGAGCTTCTGCGGGCCCCAGCCGGCGGGCTCGAAGCCCAGCTCGAGCAGCTTGGGCGCCACGTCGGGCAGCTTCACGATGCGCGCCATCTCGGCATCGAGCTTGTCGATGATGGCCTTGGGCGTGGAAGCTGGCGCGAACAGCGCGCCGAAGCCCGGCATGTTCACGTCGGGGAAGCCGGCCTCGGCGAAGGTGGGCACGTCGGGATAGAGCGGAAAGCGCGTCGGGCTCGCGACCGCCAGCGCGCGGATCTTGCCCGGGTAGCGCGATACCCCGCCCAGCGACACCACCGCGGTATCGATCTGGCCGCCGATCAGGTCCTGCAGCGCCGGCGCCTCGCCCTTGTAGGGCACGTGCACGGTGTCGATGCCCGCGGCCATGTTCAGCAGCTCTCCCACGAAGTTGCCGCCCGAGCCGGGGCCGTAGGAACCGTACGAGACCTTGCCGGGCCTGGACTTGGCGAGTGCCACCAGCTGGTCGAGCGTCCTGACGTTGAGCGACTCGCGCACGCCGATGGCGATGGGCGTGAGCGCGAGCATGCTGATGGGCGCGAGGTCGGCGAGCTTGTAGGGCTGCTGAGCGGGCTGCAGCACGAGGTTGCTGATCAGCGCGCTGTAGCTGACGCCGAGCGTGTAGCCGTCGGGCGTGGCGCGCGCCACCGCGGAGGCCGCGATCGCGCCGCTCGCGCCGGCCCTCGACTCGACGATGCAGGGCTGGCCCCAGGACTCGGTGAGCTTCTGGCCGATGACCCGCATCATCGTGTCGTGCCCGCCGCCGGCCGGCGTGGGAATGATGAACTTGATGACGTTGTCGGGATAGCCCGGCGCGGCGCGCGCGGCCAGGGGAAAGGCGGGCAGCGCCGTGGCGCCCAGCAGGCCGAGGCCGGTGGCCAGCGCGTGGCGGCGGGAGTGGGTCATGAGGCTTGTCTCCTGGTCGGACGGTTTGTGATGTAATTGGTTGAACCATAGCGAAACCAGGGATGATGGTCAATTGGAGCCTGTGCCAGGGCAGGCACAGGCACACTATCGGCTCGGCATCCAGCCGTCGACGTTCGTGATCCAGAGGAGGAGAGGAGCCATGTCGGAATCCGCACCAGTCTTCGCGCCCGTGCGCATGCGCCGCGCCTTCGAGGCGATTTGCGACCAGATCCGCCAGCAGGTGGTGGAGGGCGTGCTGAGCGCCGGCGACCGCCTGCCCAGCGAGCGCGAGCTGTCCGAGCAGTTCGGCGTGAGCCGCAGCGGCGTGCGCGAGGCGCTGCGCAGCCTCGAGATGGCCGGCATGGTGGAGGCCGTGACCGGCATCAACGGCGGCTTCTACATCAAGCAGTCGCATCCCGAGGGCATCACGCAGGCGGTGCGCGACATGGTGGCGCTCAAGCAGGTGCCGGTGTCGGACCTGACCGAGGCCCGCATCCTGCTGTGCGGGTTGGCGATCCGCCTGGCCTGCGAGCGTGCGACCGAAGAGGACTTCGCCGCCATCGAGGCCGACATCGAGCGCTTCGCTGAGCTGGTGAAGCAGGGCCGGCCGGTGCGCGACAGCGGGCAGATCACGGAGTTCTATCGCCTGATCGGCCGCGCCACCCACAACGAGGTGATCGTGATGCTGATCGACGCCCTGTCGGAAATCCTGCGCGGCCTCATCGCGCAGCTGCAGACGCCGCACAGCAACGTGGTGCAGGTGCGCCGCAAGGTGCTGCGCCTGATGCGCGACCGCGATGCGGACAAGGCCGGCGCCGCGCTGGCCAAGCACCTCAACGCGCTGAACGTGCTGCTGCTCGAGATGGAGCGCAAGAAGCCGGCGCGCTGAGCCGCGCCGGCCCCGGGCGCGTTCAGCGCGGCAGGCCGAGCCCGCGCTGCGCGATCAGGCTGCGCTGGATCTCGTTGGTGCCGATGCTGATCACCCACATCAGCGCATGGCGCAGGTTCTGCTCGATGCGCCCGCGCAGCACCGCGCCGGGGCTGCCCTCGCCGAGCGTGCCTTCCATGCCGAGCAGGTCGAGTGCCACCTCGCCGAAGCGCTCCATCAGCTCGCCCGAATAGACCTTGCTCGCGGCCGCGTCGTGCAGCGGCGTCTCGCCCGCGTCGACGCGCTCGGCGCAGTGCATCATCATGCGGCGCCCGGCCTCGATCTGCCCCGCGAGATCGGCGATGCGCTCGCGCACCAGCGGATCGAGGCGCATCGGACGGCCGTCGGCACCCGTCGCGCCGCGCAGGTGCTCGCACAGCTGCTCGAAGGCATGCGCCACCTTCATCACGATGCCGCCGCCGATGAAGCCGCGCTCGGTGGCCAGTGCCCCGACCAGCACCTTCCAGCCGCCGTGGAGCTCGCCCACCATCGCCTCGGCCGGCACGCGCACGCCGTCGTAGAAGACATTGGCGAAGCTGCCGCCGTACATCGTGGTCGAGGTGCGGATGGTGATGCCGGGCGTGTCCATCGGCACGATGAACAGGCTCAGGCCGGCATGCGGCGGGCTCGCCTCGGGGTCGGTGCGCGTGGCCAGCAGCATGTAGTCGCCCCAGTAGGTGGTGGTCCAGATCTTCTGGCCGTCGATCACGTAGTGGTCTCCGTCGCGTACCGCGCGGGTGCGCATCGACGCGAGGTCGGAGCCCGCGTCGGGCTCGCTGTAGCCCATGCCGTAGATCGCCTCGCCGCGCAGGATCTCGGGCAGGTAGCGCGCCTGCTGCGCCGCGCTGCCGTGCACCTGCAGCATCGCGGCCTGCACCGGCGCGCCCACGCGCGGCGCCTCGGCGCGTTCCATCTCCTCGACGAAGGCCAGTTGCTCGAAGGCGCCGCGCGCCTGGCCGCCGAAGCGCTGCGGCCAAGAGAGGCCGATCCAGCCCGTGCGCCCGAGCGCGCGCGCGAACTCGCGGTCGTACTCGCGCGCCTTGAAGTCCAGCGCCTCGTGCGCGGCCTTGCGCTCGCCCGACCAGTGCGTCTGCAGCCAGGCGCGCACCTCCTCGCGAAAGGCGTTGCCGGCCGGGCCCAGGTCGTATTCGGGCAGCTTGCGCGGCGTCTCGCCGAGGAAGTGATCGGCCAGCGCCTCGCGCGCGCGGCGCCCACCGCCGTGGCGCAGCACGTCGAGGTGCACCTGCTTGAAATGGCGCGGCGCCTCGTGCTCCTCGCTGTAGCCGATGGCGCCGAAGGTGTGCTGCGTTTCCAGCGACACCCGGCGCAGCGTCGCCGCGGCCAGCGCGCAGGCCGCCTCGGCGAACACTCGCCAGTTGTCGGCGCCGAGGTCGTGCTGCCGCGCGGCGCCGGCCTGCGTGAGCCGAGCGCCCAGCAGCGCGATGTGGCTGTCGGCGAGCTTGTGCTGGATCGCCTGGAAGCTGCCGATAGGACGGCCGAACTGCCGGCGCTCGCCCGCATAGGCCACGGCGAGCTCGAAGGCGCGTTCGGCGGCGCCGGTGGCGCGCGCGCACAGCGCGAGGCGGGCCATCGCGTGCAGCGCGCCGAGTTGCTCCTCGGACAAGGGCAGGACGGTGGCCGCGATCCCGTCCAGCGCGACGCGGAACAGCCCCTGCGTTCCCATCGCTGGCGTGGCCTCGATGCGCACGCCCACCGCGCGCAGGTCGACCAGCGCGAGCGCGGGGCCGTCCACCACCACCGCGAGGTGGGTGGCGCTGTCGGCATGCTCGACGAAGGCGAGTTCGCCGTGGAGCCTGCCGTCGTCGTCGATGCGTGCCTGGCCCGTGCCGCGGTCGCCGTCGAAGGCCCCGAAGCACAGCACCACGCGCACCTCGCCGGCGCGTTGCAGTGCGAGCAGGGCAGGCTCCTCGCCCTGCGGCGTGCGCGGCGCCGCGAGGTTCAGCAGCGTGCCGTGGTGCAGCGGCAGCGTGCAGCCCGCGCGGCCCAGTTCCTCCATGACCAGCGCGATCTCGCGCAGGCCGCCCTCCGAGGGATCCGATCCCAAGGCGGCAAGGCCCTGGGCCGCGAGCTGCTGCCACAGCGCCTGCACGCGCGCGGGTTCGCGTGCCCATGGCACGGCGGTGGCGGGCGGCCAGTGGCGCTCGAGGAAGCCGCGCACCGAGTCGCGCAGCAGGGCGCGCTCTTCGTCGCCGGGAAGGGTGGTCGGGGGCATGGGCGTATCTCTCCTTGGATCTCAGAAAAATTAAATGGTAGAACCATTAATGAGATCCGGCAACCGCAATGGTCGCGAGGGCTCGGCCTGCAGCGGCCTGCGCAACGCCGCCCCTTATCATTTGGCTCAAAGGTCCAACTTTTAGTTTTTCCAACGGAGGATTCCCCATGGACGCCAAAGAACCGTCGCCGCCCGCGGCCGACGCACGGAGCGCCAAGTTCCAGCCCATCCGTTCCGCGCGTGCCTTCGAGGAGATCGCCCAGCAGATCCGCGGCGAGCTGTCGCAGGGCCGGCTCAAGGTCGGCACGCGGCTGCCGTCGGAGCGCGCGCTGTCCGAGCAGTTCGGCGTGTCGCGCAACACCCTGCGCGAGGCGCTGCGCTCGCTCGAGCATGCGGGCCTGATCCGGCTGCAGAAGGGCGCCAGCGGCGGCGCCTTCATCAGCGGGCGCAGCGGCGACGCCATCGCCACCGGCCTGATGGACATGTATCACATGGGCGCGATCCAGCCGGCGCAGCTCACCGAGGCGCGCATCTGGCTCGAGTCGATCCTGGTGCGCGAGGCCTGCGCGCGCGCCACGCCCGCCGATCTCGAGGCGCTGGCGGCCAACATCGACGCGGCCGAGGAAGCGCTGCGGCGCGACGACTTCCCCGCGCGCGCGGCGACCAACCTCGAGTTCCACCGCATCCTCGCGCGCATGACCGGCAATCCGATCATGGTGATCGTGATGAACGGCGTGCTCAACGTGCTGGCCGAGTTCATCGGCCAGATCGGCCACGAGGAGAACGCCTACGTGCTGCCTTCGCGCCGCCGCTTCCTCAAGCACCTGGCGGCCAAGGACGCCGACGCGGCCGCGGCGGAGATGGAGTCCAGCCTCAAGCGGCTGCAGCGCAGTTACCTGTCGAAGGTGGGGGAGGACGCCGCGCAGGAAGCTCCGGCCGCCGCGCCGGCGCCGCGCAAGGCGGCGGGCAAGGCCCCGGCTGAAAAGCCGGCCGTGAAGGCGGCCGCCAAGTCAGCCACCCGCGCCGCGAAGACGACGCGCTGAACCCGCGCGGCGCGCGCCGCCGCCCTTCATCCGATCCGCCAGGGACCGCCCGCCGCAAGGCGCGCGGTCCTTCGTTCTTGCGCGCCCGGCAGGTGAATCCCGCTTGACAGTGCCATGGTTGATTCCTAGGATCAATGAATGGTTGAACCAAATATCAAGCAAAGAACACCGGTCGACGACAAGCCGTCGACCGGCGAACTGCTCGCCGTGCTGCTGGCACGCGACTTCGCCGATGGCGAGAAGGTCATCATCGGCACCAACTCCGACATCCAGCTCGCCGCCTGCAACCTCGCGCGCGAGATGCAGGCGCCGCGGCTGTGGTGGATCTCGGGGCCCGGCGGCATGGTGAACCCGGTGCGCGACCACCTGCTGTCCACGGCCGACTCGGAGAACATCGAGTCGTCCGAGGCCTGGATGGACCTGCCGAACATGATCGATTTCATCGACTGGAAGATCCATTTCTTCGACTTCGCGATCCTCTCGGCGCTGCAGGTCGACCGCTTCGGCAACATCAACACGGTGGTGGTCGGCGACCAGGCCCGGCCCAAGGTGCGCGGCCCCGGCACGGTGGGCATCAGCGCGCTGTGCGGGCTCGCCAGGCGCTTCTACGTCGCGCTCACGCGCCACGATCCGGGCGCCTTCGTGCCGCGCGTCGACTTCCTCTGCGGACCCGGCCACATGGAAGGCGGCAATTCGCGCGAGGAGGCCGGCCTGCCGCCGGGCGGGCCTCGCCTGGTGGTGTCGTCGCTGGGCGTGTTCGACTTCGAGCCCGTGAGCAAGGCCATGCGCGTGCGCTCGATCCATCCGGGCGTGACGCTCGAGCAGATCCGCAAGGCCACCGGCTTCGAGCTGGTGGTGGAGGGCACGCCGCCCGTCACGCGCATGCCCGAGCCCGAGGAGCTGCGCCTGCTGCGCACCCGCGTCGACACGCGCGGCACCCTGCGCCGCAAGTTCCCCTGAAGAGACGAGCCATGAGCCCCAACAACAAAAGCAAGCTGACCACCCTCGACGAGGCCGTGTCGGTCATCCAGGACGGCCAGCGCGTCGGCCTGGGCGGCTGGATCTTCAATGCCCAGCCGATGGCGCTGGTGCGCGCGCTGATCCGCAAGGGCGCGCGCGACCTCGACCTGGTGCCCGCGCCCGGCTCGATCGCGCCCGACATGCTGATCGGCGCCGGCTGCGCGCGCAGCACCGCCTGCGTGTTCATCAGCTTCGAGCAGTTCGGCCTCGCGCCGCACTTCCGCCGCCGCGCCGAGGCCGGCACGCTGAAGGTCTACGAGCTCGACGGGCCCGGCATCGCCGGAGGCTTGCGCGCCGGCATCTGCGACATGCCCTGGACCGCGATCCCCGACCTGGGCACCGACCTGCCGCGCCACACGCCCGAGCACTACTGGCCGCTGCCCTCGAAGCCCGGCGAACGCAAGATGCTCGCCGCCGCCGCGATCAAGCCCGACGTGTGCCTGCTCCACGCGCAGCAGGCCGACGAGCATGGCAACGTGCAGTACCTCGCGACGCCGTTCTTCGACGCGATGCTCGCGCAGGCCTCGCGCCACGTGATCGTCTCGGTGGACCGCATCGTGTCGTCCGACACCATCCGCCGCTCGAACCACCTGACCAAGCTGCCCAGCGTGACGGTCGACGCGGTGGTGGAAGCGCCCTATGGCGCCCATCCGAGCGCCTCGCCCACGCTGTACCGCGCCGACGAGCGCCACCTGCGCGAGTACGTGAAGGCGAGCGTCGACGACGCGGCCTTCGAGGCCTACCTCGCGCGCTATGCGCGCGGCGCCGCGGCGCATGCCGACTACCTCGACGCGCTCGGCGGCGCGCGGCTGGCCGGCCTCGCCGTGACGGAGAGCAATCTTGGCTGAGCCGACCACCACCCCTGCCGCCGCGAAGCCCGGCGTGCTCGACGGCGTGCGCGTGCTCGACTTCACCGCCATGATGTCGGGCCCCTACTGCACGCGGCTGATGGCCGACCTCGGCGCCGAGGTCATCAAGGTGGAGCCGCCCGAGGGCGACCACATCCGGCTGCGGCCGCCGCGGCGCCAGGGCCGCAGCACCTACTTCGCGCAGCTCAACGCCGGCAAGAAGAGCCTTGCGCTCGACCTCAAGAAGCCCGAGGCGGTCGCGTTGGTGCGCGAGCTCGTCGGCCAGTGCGACGTGCTGGTGGAGAACTACCGCCCCGGCGTGATGCAGCGCCTGGGCCTCGACTACGCGACGCTCGCGGCGCTGAACCCGCGGCTGGTGTACTGCTCGATCTCGGGCTTCGGCCAGGAGGGTTCCTGGTCGGGACGCAGCGCCTACGCGCCCGTGCTGCACGCGGCCAGCGGCTACGACATGGCCAACCTCGACTACCAGGAGGGCGACGTCGAGCGGCCGCTGAAGAACGGCATCTTCGTGGCCGACGTGCTCGGCGGCTCGCTGGCCTTCGGCGCGATCCAGAGCGCGCTGTTCCGCGCCGCGCGCACCGGAGAGGGCGACCACATCGACCTGGCGTTGATGGACGCGATGCTGGGCCTGCTCGTCTACGAGTGCCAGGAGGCGCAGTTCCCGGCCGAGCGGCGCCGCCCGCTCTATCGCCCGACCAAGGCGAAGGACGGCTTCCTGCTGATCGCGCCCGTGAGCCAGAACAACTTCGAGGCGCTGGCGCGCGGCACCGGTCATCCCGAATGGATCACCGATGCGCGCTTCGCGACCAGCCAGGAGCGCGAGCACCACTGGGGCGCGCTGATGCAGCTGCTCGACGACTGGGCCGCCGATCGCAGCGCCGCGCAATGCGAGGCCGAGATGAATGCCGCGGGCGTGCCGTGCTCGCGCTATTTCACCGTACGCGAGGCGATGAAGCTGCCGCCGCTGGTGGAGCGCCAGGCCTTCCAGACCATCGACGACGGCGCCGGCGCGTTCCAGGTGCCCAACCCCGCCTTCCGCTTCGCCCGCACCGCGGCGCATGCGCGCGGCAGCGTGTCCGAGCTCGGTGCCGACGGCCCCGCGCTGCTGGGCAGCCTGCTCGGGCTGGGCGAGGAGCGCATTGCGGCGCTGCGCGAGAGTCGCGCGCTGCACGTGCGCGGCTGAGACACACAACGAAGGAGACAGACATGATGAACAGCTGGATGCG
>NZ_JBZAYE010000235.1:0-10284 GCF_058244205.1 Variovorax sp. 20P10.2.4 | reverse complement strand
CGCCGGCCATCGGCCGCACGTCGACCAGGCGGCCGTCGCGCAGCACCGCCACGCGGTCGGCGATGCGCTGCAGTTCCTCGAGCCGGTGCGAGACGTAGACGATGCCCACGCCGCGCGCCTTCAGCAGCGCGATCTGCTCGAACAGGTGCTCGGTCTCGCGCGGCGTCAGCATCGCGGTCGGCTCGTCGAGGATCAGCACGCGGGTGTCGTCGAGCAGGTTGCGCGCGATCTCCACCATCTGCTGCTGGCCGATGCCCAGGCGCGAGACGGGCACCGCTGGGTCGATGTGCGAGAGGCCGATCTTGGCCAACTGCAGCCGCGCGGCCGCGTGCAGCTCGGCGCGCTGCAGCCAGCCCACGCGCTGCGGCAGCCGGTCGAGCAGCAGGTTCTCGGCCACCGTGAGCGTGGGCACCAGCCCGAGCTCCTGCATCACCATGCGCACGCCGTGCGCTTCGGCGTCGCGGCGCGAGCCCGGCTGGAACGGCGCGCCGCCCAGCAGCATCGTGCCGCGCGTCGGCGTGACCAGGCCGCAGACGATCTTGGAGAGGGTGCTCTTGCCGGCACCGTTCTCTCCGGTCAGCGCGAGCACCTCGCCGGCCTCCAAGGTGAGGCTCACGCCGTCGAGCACCGGCGCGGCGTAGTCCTTGCCGATGTCGTGGAGCGCGAAGAGCGGCGTGGCGGAAGTTGCGGACATGGGCGCCGGCAAGGGTGGTCTCTCGAGGTGTGTGACAGCGGTGGAAGCGGCGCGGTGCTTACTTCTTCGAGTCCTTGGTCACCAGCACCACGTCGGTCTTGATCTCGGCCGGCATGTCGGCCTGGCTCTTCTTGTCGGCGATCGCCTTCAGCGCGGTCTCGATGCCGAACACCGCCTGCTTGTCGGCGAACTGGTCGGCCGTGGCGAGCACGCGGCCGTCGGCCAGCATCGGCTTGATGGCGCCGATGTTGTCGTAGCCCACCACCTGCACCTTGCCGGCCTTGCCCGCGGCCTTCACCGCGGCCACCGCGCCCAGCGCCATGCTGTCGTTGCCGGCCAGCAGGGCCTTGAGGTCGGGGTTCTCGCGCATCATGCCGGCGGCCACCGTGTTGCCCTTGTCGATTTCCCACTGGCCCGACTGCACGCCCGCGACGTTGATGCCGGCGGCCTTCATCGCGTCCTGGTAGCCGAGGGTGCGCTGCTGCGCATTGAAGGTGGTCGACACGCCTTCGATGATCCCGACCTTGTCGCCCGACTTCAGGCTCTTGGCGAGGTAGTCGCCCACCAGCTTGGCGCCGGCGCGGTTGTCGGGGCCGACGAAGGGCACCTGGATGTTCTTCTCCTTCAGCGCGGCCGCGTCGAGGCGGTTGTCGATGTTGACCACCAGGATGCCCTTGTCGATGGCGGCCTTGACCACCGGCACCAGCGCCTTCGAATCGGCCGGCGCGATCACCAGCGCATTGACCTTCTGCGCCACCATCTGCTCGACCATCTTGATCTGCGCGGCGGTGTCGGTCTCGTCCTTGATGCCGTTGGTCACCAGCGTGTACTTGCCCGAATTCGCCTTCTGGTGCGCCTTGGCCCCGTCTTCCATGGTGCGGAAGAACTCGTTGGCCAGCGACTTCATCACCAGCGCGACCTTGGGCTTGTCCTGCGCGAGCGCCGGCGTGGCGGCGAAGGTGCCCAGCAGGGCGAGAGCGGCGGCGGTCTGCACGGTGCGGCGGGTGAACTTCATGGTGCGTGTCTCCTGAGGTGTGTTGGAACGAACGATGACCGATCTGGCGGCCCGGCGCCGATGGTAATGGACGAAAACGTTTGCGCAAACGTTTGCTTATCGGGTTTTCATCGGGTTTTACCCTGACCCGCCGGCCCTGTTTAGCCGCCTGCCCGAACCGCCGGGCGGGGCGCCTCGCCTAAAATCGCCGGTTCACCTGAGGACCCCCCATGAGCTTGAAGTGCGGCATCGTCGGCCTGCCCAACGTCGGTAAATCCACCCTTTTCAATGCGCTGACCAAGGCCGGCATCGCAGCGGAAAACTATCCCTTCTGCACCATCGAGCCCAACGTGGGCATCGTCGAGGTGCCCGATCCGCGGCTCGCCCAGCTCGCCGACATCGTCAAGCCCGAGCGCGTGGTGCCCGCCATCGTCGAGTTCGTGGACATCGCGGGCCTGGTGGCCGGCGCCAGCACCGGCGAAGGCCTGGGCAACAAGTTCCTGGCCCACATCCGCGAGACCGACGCCACGGTGAACGTGGTGCGCTGCTTCGACGACGACAACGTGATCCACGTGGCCGGCAAGGTCGACCCGATCTCCGACATCGAGGTGATCCAGACCGAGCTGTGCCTGGCCGACCTGTCGACGGTCGAGAAGGCGCTGCAGCGCCACACCAAGGTGGCCCGCTCGGGCGACAAGGACGCGCAGAAGCTGGTCGGCCTGCTCGAGCGCTGCCAGGCCGCGCTCAACGAGAACAAGCCCGTGCGCGCGCTCGAGTTCACCAAGGAAGAGCTGCCGCTGGTCAAGAGCTTCACGCTGATCACCGCCAAGCCCGCGATGTTCGTGGGCAACGTGGCGGAAGACGGCTTCGAGAACAACCCCTACCTCGACCGCCTGCGCGAGTACGCCGCCAGGCAGAACGCGCCCGTGGTGGCGATCTGCGCCAAGATCGAGGCCGACCTGTCCGAGATGGACGACGAGGACAAGAAGATGTTCCTGGCCGAGATCGGCCAGGACGAGCCGGGCCTCAACCGCCTGATCCGCGCCGCCTTCAAGCTGCTGGGCCTGCAGACCTACTTCACCGCCGGCGTGAAGGAAGTGCGCGCCTGGACCATCCACGTCGGCGACACCGGCCCGCAGGCGGCCGGCGTGATCCACACCGATTTCGAGAAGGGCTACATCCGCGCCCAGACCATCGGCTTCGACGACTACATCGCGCTGAAGGGCGAGCAGGGCGCGAAGGACGCGGGAAAGATGCGTTCGGAAGGCAAGGAATACGTCGTCAAGGATGGCGACGTGATGAACTTCCTGTTCAGTTCCTGAACCTTTCGCGCCCTGCGCGATGAAAAAAGCGCCGTGATCCGCAGCGTCACGGGTCCGGCGCCGTCTCCACCTCCCTCGCTTCACGCTTGCCAGCGACGCAGCCTCCTGCTCGCGTCGGCGCATCTGGCCCATTCCTGTTCATTTCAAAGCCGGTTCAACTGGAGAGCGTGATTTGCTTCTCGGAAATTCGGATGTCTCCGAATTGAGTGGCAATTCATGAAATCCTGCGTGTGTATTATCCCGGGCGTTTTTGGGTTCCTGCGGGGTGAATTCTCTTTGGAATCCGACGAATTCTGATTGAAATCCAAGCCAAATCATTCTATTGATTTGAGTCGGGCTCGATTCGGAATTATCGAGGGATGCTCAAACATCCAGGAATAAAAAAGGGGAGGGAATTCAATGAACCGGATATTCACGCGCCTGCTTGCCGCCTGCCTCGTGGCCGCGGGCTTGCAGATCGCCGCCGCGGCGCCACCGGTGTCGGATGCGGCGTCCGACGAATTGCTGCGCGCCGCGACCGACATCCTTCGCAAGGCCGACGCCGACCAGGTGAGCGAGCTCTGGGATTCGGGCTCCAGCGTGCTGAAGAGCCGCATGGGCAAGACCGCCTTCGTGCGGGCCACGCGAAAGGCGCGGCTGTCGATGGGACCCGTCACGGATCGCGAGTGGTCGAGCGTGACGCGCCTCAAATACCAGGCCGACAACGAGTCCGGTTTTCCCGCGGGCCTCTATGCCAATGTCGTGTTCTCCACCCAACTGGACAGCGGCAGGAAAGCCTCCGAAAGAATCAGCTTTGCGCGCGAGAACAACCGCTGGATCTTCACGGGCTATGCGATAGCGCGGGAGGCACCGGATACCTCCGCGACGCAGGACACGTCGGCGGCGCCCGCCAAGCCCGCAACCCAGCCCGCAACTCAGCCGGCAACCCAGCCCGCAACCCAACCGGCGGCGCCTGCGGTGCGCCAAGCCGGCGCCGCCGAGGTCGAGGCCGCGGTGCGCGCCTGGGCCCAGGCCTGGTCGGCGCGGGATGTGGATCGCTACCTGGCGGCCTATGCGCCGGACTTCACGCCGGCTCGCGGCCAGAGCCGCTTCCGGTGGGAAGAAGAGCGCCGGGCCCGCATCACGAGCAAGTCGAGCATCGGCGTCACGCTCGAGGACCTGGTGATCAGCGTCGATGGCGAGACCGCGAGCGCCCGGTTCCGGCAGAACTACCGTGCGGACACCTTGAGGGAGGTGAGCCGCAAGACGCTGGAGTTGCAGCGTTCGGGCGGCCAGTGGCTGATCCGCAGGGAAAGCAGCGGCGGCTGAGCTCGCCGCGAACGGCCATGGCCTCGATGTCGAACGACGAACTCTTCGCCCAGGCCGTGTTCGCCTCGACCCAGGCGGGCGAGAAGCTCATGCGCAGGGACGGGGCGCTTCCTCCGCTGGGTCTCGCGTTCCTGCGCGAGGGCGCCGATGTCCTGCTGGTCAATCCGCAGGAAGAAGACCGGGCGAAGAACCTCGATGGCGAGCGGCTCCAGGAGCGGGTGCACGAGCGTCTTCGCGCCATCGTCGGGCAGCGCGACGATGTGGTCGCCGTGTCGACCGTCCTGTACCAGCGGGGACGAGGGCGGATCTATGTCCAGGTCGAACTGCCCGAAGCGGTGATGCAGCCGCTGGTCTTTGCCGTGGCGCGGGTCAATGGCGTGTGGACCGTCTCGGACAGCTGGGAGTCGTTCCACCGCCTGATCGCGGCCCCCCTCTTCGCGCGCTGAGCTGAGTCGAGGGCGGGCGGTTCAGCGCGCCGCCTGCTGCTTGCCCCACACCACCGTGTTGTCCACCGCGTAGGCCGCGCACACCACCTTGCGTTGCGTGCAGCCCTTGAGATGCTCGGTCAGCGCGGCCGAGCTGGTGGCGGTGCCGAAGCGGCTGTCGCTGGTGATCAGGAAGGCGCGTGGCCGCGCCTGCAGCAGGAACTGGCGGTAGGCGACGCGGATCTGCTGCGGATCGGCGCCGACCACCGGCAGCGCGGACTCGTCGGCGATGTCGGCATGGCCCGAGGGCGTGGGCTCGCCGTTCGATTGCAGCACCACGCCCACGGTCTTGAGCAGCTCGCGCCAGGTCTCGCGCTCGGCCATCACGCGCTGCGGCAGTTCCATCACCCATTGCGCGGGATAGGCGAAGCCCAGGTTCGAACCGCCGGGCGAGATGCGGTCGGTGACGCCGATCAGCCGGCCGTCGGTGTCGAAGAGGCCGCCGCCGCTCGAGCCCGAGGACACGGGCGCCGAGGTCTGGACGATCGGCAACTGCCCCGGCGCGCGCGGCCGCAGCGCCGAGATCAGGCCCTCGCTGAGCGTGCGCTCGAGGCCGTGCGGGCTGCCGATGGCGAACACGCGCTGGCCCACGCGCAGGCTGTCGGCCGGCGCGATCTCGACGGCGTGCAATTGCAACGGTGTTTCGGTCATCAGCACGCAGAGGTCGCGCGTCGCATCGGGGTCGCGCAGGATGCTGCCGATCTTGATCGTGGTCTGTCCCTGCATCACGGTCACGGCCGCGGCACCGTCGACCACGTGGCAGGCGGTGGCCAGCGCGGTGGGCGTGACCGCCACGGCGCTGCCCACGGTCACCTGGTTGTCGCCGCGGTCGCCCTTGACGGTCCAGACCGCGGGCGAGGCATGCTGGTAGAGCGCCTCGGGATCGAGCGCGGCCTGCGCGGGACGGTGGGCAACGGCGGCCGCCGTGAAAAGCAGCGCGAACGTCGCGCCGCGCCAGCCCCCGTGCATGCGGCGCGGCGGGGTCGGCGTGGTGGTCGGTGTCATGCGGCCAGTGTAGGAAGCGGCTTCGCCCGCGCCTGTAGGCGACCGCGCTGACAGGGCTGCGCTTTGCCGCGCGTCACGCTAGACTGCCGCGCCCCGTCGCCCTCGCTTCATTCCAACCCCGCCATGCTCACTGTCCACCATCTCAACAACTCGCGCTCGCAGCGCGTGCTCTGGCTGCTCGAAGAACTGGGCCTGCCCTACGAGATCGTCCACTACCAGCGCGATCCGAACACCATGTTGGCGCCCGCTTCGCTGCGCGCGGTGCATCCGCTGGGCAAGTCGCCGGTGGTGACCACCGACGATGGACTGGTGCTCGCGGAATCGGGCGCGATCATCGAGACCGTGATCGAGCGCTACGGCCAGGGCCGCCTCGCGCCCGCGCCGCTCACGCCCGAGGCGCTGCGCTACCGCTACTGGCTGCACTTCGCCGAGGGCACGGCGATGTCGCCGCTGTTGCTCAAGCTGGTGTTCGACCGCATCGAGAGCAGCAAGATGCCCTTCTTCGCCAAGCCGGTGGCCAAGGCCATCGCCGCCAAGGCCAAGTCGGCATTCATCCTGCCGAACATCGCGAGCCACCTCAACTACATGGAAGCCGAACTCGGCAAGAGCGAATGGTTCGCGGGCGATGCATTCAGCGGCGCCGACATCCAGATGAGCTTCGTGGTCGAGGCCGCGCATGCGCGCGGCGGGCTCGATGCGAAACGCCCGAAGCTCATGGGCTGGCTCGCGCGCATCCATGCGCGCCCCGCCTACCAGCAGGCGCTCGAGCGCGGCGGCCCGTACGAGCTGCTGAACTGAGTTCCTCGTTCAGGACGGAAAGGCGTAGAGCAGCGCCACCGTCATCGTGACGTAGCGCAGGAACTTGCCGATCGCCATGTAGGCCAGGCAGGGCCAGAACGGCAGCCGCAGCCAGCCCGCGACCGCGCACAGCGGATCGCCGACCAGCGGCAGCCAGCTCAGCAGGCAGGCCTTCGGGCCGAGCCGCTCGAGCCAGCCGAGCACGCGCACGTGGTGCTTCGAGTGCGAGTACTTGTCGGCCACCTTGTGTGCGCCGTAGCCCATCCACCAGTCGACCGCGCCGCCCAGCGTGTTGCCCACGGTGGCGACCGCGATCGCGGGCCAGAACAGCTCGGGATTGAGCTTGAGCAGGCCGAACAGCACCGGCTCCGAGCCCACGGGCAGCAGCGTCGCCGAGATGAAGGCGGCGATGAACAGCGTGGAGAGGCCGTATTGCGGCAGCGCGAGAAGCGCGAGGAGTGCGTCGAGCCAGGCTTGCATAAGGTCGGCGCAGTATAGGCAGCGCGTTCGCGATGCCGAGTCGGAAAAGGCGCCGCCGCGCATGGGATTTCCACCCGTGTTTACACCCGTACCAGCGGCGCGAATCGGCGCAAATCGTTTCAGTCACTGAAATGGCAGGTGGCTACAATCGTGCCTCATTTTTCAGCAGCCGACGCGCACAGCCTTCCTCCGTCATGACCTTGCAGATCGGCAACCACACGCTGGAGAACCGCCTGTTCGTCGCGCCCATGGCCGGCGTGACGGACCGGCCCTTCCGCATGCTGTGCCGCGCGCTCGGCGCGGGCTACGCGGTCAGCGAGATGGTGACCTCGCGCAAGGACCTCTGGAATTCGCTCAAGACCTCGCGCCGTGCCAACCACGACGGCGAGCCGGGCCCCATCGCGGTGCAGATCGCGGGCACCGACGCGGCCATGATGGCCGAGGCCGCGGTCTACAACATCGAGCGCGGCGCGCAGATCATCGACATCAACATGGGTTGCCCGGCCAAGAAGGTCTGCAACAAGTGGGCCGGTTCGGCGCTGATGCGCGACGAGCCGCTGGCGCTCGAGATCGTGAGCGCGGTGGTCGATGCGGCGCAGCCGCATGGCGTGCCGGTCACGCTCAAGATGCGCACCGGCTGGAGCATGGAGCACCGCAACGCGGTGAAGCTCGCGCGCGATTTCGAATCGGCCGGCGTACAGATGCTCACGGTGCACGGCCGCACGCGCGAGCAGGGTTACAAGGGCCAGGCCGAGTACGACACCATCGCCGCCGTGAAGGCCGCGGTGCGCGTGCCGGTAGTGGCCAACGGCGACGTGCGTTCGCCCGAGAAGGCGCGCGAGGTGCTCGCGGCCACCGGCGCCGACGCGGTGATGATCGGCCGCGCGGCCCAGGGCCGGCCGTGGATCTTCCGCGAGATCGCCCACTTCCTCGACACCGGCACGCACCGCGCGCCGCCGCTGGTGGCCGAGGTGCGCCGGCTGCTGCTCGACCACCTGGTGGAGCACTACGCGCTGTACGGCGACTACAGCGGCGTGCGCACCGCGCGCAAGCACATCGGCTGGTACGTGCGCGCGCTGCCCGGCGGCGAGGAATTCCGTTCGCGCATGAACGCCATCGAGGACTGCGAGGCGCAGCTGCGCGCGGTCGGCGAGTATTTCGACGGGCTCGCGGACCAGATGGACCGCATCCCGCAGCACCAGGCGGCCGAAGAGCTGTCCGGCGAAGAGGAGGCGGCCTGCGCCGCCGATTGAGAGAAGAGAAGAAAAGCATGAGCAAGAAACACATCGAGGACTGCGTGCGCACCAGTCTGGAGAGCTACTTCCGCGACCTGCGCGGCACCGAACCCGACGGCATGTACGAGATGCTCGTGCGCGTGGTCGAGAAACCCCTGCTCGATGTCGTGATGACGCGCGCCGAGGGCAACCAGTCGAAGGCCGCCCAGTGGCTGGGCCTGAACCGCAACACGCTGCGCAAGAAGCTGGTCGAACACAAACTTTTGAAATGAACGAGAACGCACGGCGTAACGACACCATGGCCAAGACCGCACTGATTTCCGTCTCCGACAAGACCGGCATCCTCGAATTCGCGCAGGCGCTGCATGCGCTGGGCATCAAGCTGCTGTCCACCGGCGGCACCGCCAAGCTGCTGGCCGATGCCGGCCTGCCGGTGACCGAGGTGGCCGACCACACCGGCTTTCCCGAGATGCTCGACGGCCGCGTGAAGACGCTGCATCCGAAGATCCACGGCGGCCTGCTCGCGCGGCGCGACCTGCCGGCGCACGTGGCGGCCATCGAGCAGCACGGCATCGACACCATCGACCTGCTGATCGTCAACCTCTATCCGTTCGAAGCCACCGTGGCCAAGCCCGGCTGCTCGCTCGAAGACGCGATCGAGAACATCGACATCGGCGGCCCGGCCATGGTGCGCAGCGCCGCCAAGAACTGGAAGGACGTGGGCGTGCTGACCGACGCCTCGCAGTACGCGACGGCACTGGCCGAGCTCAAGGCCGACGGCAAGCTCAGCGACAAGACCAAGTTCGCGTTCTCTGTCGCCGCCTTCAACCGCATCGCCGACTACGACGGCGCGATCAGCGACTACCTCTCGGCGATCGACTTCGAGACCAGCCAGGGTCAATCGACGCCCACGCGCTCGCTGTTCCCGGCGCAGAGCAACGGCCGCTTCGTGAAGGTGCAGGACCTGCGCTACGGCGAGAACCCGCACCAGCAGGCCGCGTTCTACCGCGACCTGCATCCGGCGCCCGGTTCGCTGGTGTCGGCGAAGCAGCTGCAGGGCAAGGAGCTCAGCTACAACAACATCGCCGACGCCGATGCGGCATGGGAATGCGTGAAGAGCTTCGACGTGCCGGCCTGCGTGATCGTCAAGCACGCCAACCCCTGCGGCGTGGCGGTCGGCAAGGACGCGGCCGAGGCTTATGCCAAGGCCTTCAAGACCGACCCGACCTCGGCCTTCGGCGGCATCATCGCCTTCAACCGCACCGTCGATGCCGCCACCGCGCAGGCCGTGGCCAAGCAGTTCGTCGAGGTGCTGATGGCCCCGGGCTACACGCACGAGGCGCTCGAGGTGTTCCAGGCCAGCAAGGCCAAGCTCAACGTGCGCGTGCTCGAGATCGCGCTGCCGCCGGGCGGTGCCACCGACTGGGACAACGGCCGCAACGCGACGGACGTGAAGCGCGTCGGCTCGGGCCTGCTGATCCAGACCGCCGACAACCACGAGCTCGCGCTGTCCGACCTCAAGGTCGTGAGCAAGAAGCAGCCCACGCCGCAGCAGCTGCAGGACCTGCTGTTCGCCTGGAAGGTCGCCAAGTACGTGAAGAGCAACGCGATCGTGTTCTGCGCCGACGGCATGACCATGGGCGTGGGCGCGGGCCAGATGAGCCGCCTCGACTCGGCGCGCATCGCGAGCATCAAGGCCGAGCATGCGGGCCTGTCGCTGCAGGGCACGGCGGTGGCCAGCGATGCCTTCTTCCCGTTCCGCGACGGTCTCGACGTGGTGGTCGACGCGGGCGCGGGCTGCGTGATCCAGCCGGGCGGCTCGATGCGCGACCAGGAAGTGATCGACGCGGCCGACGAGCGCGGTGTGGTGATGGTGCTGTCGGGCGTGCGCCACTTCCGGCACTGAGCCGGGCGCGGTTCCAAAAAAAACAAAGGCGGCCGTGGCCGCCTTTTTTCATGGGCC